>CACXHI010000253.1 GCA_902767395.1 Oscillospiraceae bacterium | reverse complement strand
ATACCGAAATCTGCGGTTGCCACAGCGCCGCAGCGCTGTGAACTTTTCGTTAATTATTTCACTGTCCTCTTGACGGGGAGCGGTTCACACGGGCGTCCCGGGGCGGTTATGGCACTCTGAATTTGGGGGTGGGCGTGCCTCCAATGAATTCAAGCAACCTGCACATAATGAATCAATAAAATGGATCAAAAACAGGAAAAACCAACAAAAATGAACGTTTTGTAAATTTTGTGTTGCAAAATAGAAAAAAAGGTGTATAATATGAACGTGGGAACCGTTTGGTGCTCACCTTATATACCGCTTCTGGCTGGTGCTGGGGGCGGTTTTATTTCATTCAAACCATATGGATTGGAGGAGACGAGATGTGATCAAACCCAAGCATCTTCGCCCGGGCGATACGGTTGCGATTGTCAGTCTGTCTTCGGGGACGCTGGGCGAGCCGTGGGCCATACACAAGCTCTATATTGCCCGGGAGCGACTCGAGCGGGATTACGGACTCAAGGTGCGCGTGATGCCGAACGCGCTCAAGGGCAGGGATTATCTCTATGCACATCCCGAAGCACGCGCCGCCGATTGGATGGAAGCGTTTCGTGACCCGGAAATCAAGGCAATTTTCAGTGCCATCGGCGGAGACGATACGATTCGTCTGCTGCCCTATATCGACTTTGATCTGATTCGGCAGAATCCGAAGATTTTTACCGGCTTCTCCGACACCACCTCCAACCACTTTATGATGTACAAGGCGGGCGTGACGTCCTATTATGGGGCCACGATTCTGACGAATTTCTCGGAGTACGTCAAGATTAACGACTACACCGCCAAGGCGATTTGGAACACGCTGTTTGATCCTAAGCCCACGCTGGACATTCCCTCCGCGCCCTATTGGTACGACGATGAGGACGAGAAGATTTGGTGGAAAGAGGAAAATATCCACATCGTAAAACAGTATCACCCGGAGGAGATCGGCTACGAGCTGCTGCAAGGCAGCGGCGTGGTCGAGGGCGAGCTACTGGGCGGTTGTATCGACGTCTTCCCGGAGCTGATCGGAACCCCGATTTGGCCCTCAAAGGAGGAATGGCGGGGCAAGCTGCTGTTCATTGAAACCAGTGAAGTGGACATGCCGGAGCACTATCTGCTCTGGTATCTGCGCGGACTGGCGGCGCAGGGAATCATTGACGTGGTTTCCGGCATCCTTGTGGGCAAGCCCGCCCGTCGCTCCAAGTATGAACCCTACAAGGAGGTATGGAAGAAGGTGGTGGGCGTTGAGGCCGGGCGTCCCGACCTGCCCATTCTCTACAACGTCAACTTCGGACATGCGGAGCCCATCGGCGTCCTGCCCATCGGCGCACGTTGCAGACTGGACGCGGATCAAAAAACGCTGACCCTGTTGGAACCGGCGACGGGGGAATGAGCGCATAAGAGCTTTTTGAATGAAATCAGGGAGAGAGCCTTGCGGCCTTCTCCCTGACGTTTGTTTTTATGCGAATCAGCCACGATAGGCAATGACCTCGACCTCGACGAGCGCACCCTTGGGCAGCTCGCGCACCGCCACGCAGGAACGCGCGGGCTTGGAGGTGAAATACGCGCCGTAGACTTCGTTGAAGGCAGCAAAGTTCGCCATGTCGGAGAGGAAACAGGTGGTCTTGACGACGTTCTCCTGCGTCAGTCCGGCCTCGGAGAGAACCGCTTCAATGTTCTTCATAATACGGGCGGCCTGTGTGGCAATGTTTGCGGGCTCCAGCGCGCCAGTCGCGGGGTCAATCGGCATCATGCCGGAGAGGTACAGAAAATCACCTGCCCAAACAGCCTGCGAATAGGGGCCAATCGCTGCGGGAGCCTTGTTGGTGGAAACACGATCAAACATTCGGATAGCTCCTTTCTTTTTTTTAATCCATGAGGAGATTCTATCACGGTTTTCAGGAAAAAGCAAGCATGTAATTGCCTTTATGTATCGCGATAATCTGCAATTGAAAAAATGCTGGTAAAACACGAAATAGCATTTCTTTTCAGGCGGAAAACACATTCTTAATCAGATAACGACAATATGTACGTGAGAACACTGGAACCCTGCGTAAAGACTAAAACTCGCCCGAGAACCTTGAAATAGATGGGAGCGGTGGTTTTCCTTCCTGAAGCATCAATCAAGCTGACTGCAGAGCCATCGAGAATAATGGAATACGAACCGACAGCCTTTAGTACTCCGTTTTCATCGAGCATTTCCCAAGTACCGTCCTCAAAAATGTGAAGGATACTTGCGTCATGCCTTTTTGTTCTTGTGAGACCATCAAACTCAATTTTTGCGCTCGACGATTGTGATACATCCAAATGCCATGAGCCGATTAGTGGATTTGCTTTCTGTGAGCAAGCGCACAGAAGCAGCATCATCGCTGCAATGGTGAGAATCCATAGCTTTTTCGTTCGTTTCATATTAGCTTTCCTCCCAATAAAAAGTGCACAACCGAAGCTGCGCACGAAAAACGCACAGCTCCT
>CACXHI010000252.1 GCA_902767395.1 Oscillospiraceae bacterium | reverse complement strand
CAGAGGCCGTGGACCCCGAGGACGTGGAAATGCTTCAGGATATGGTTGTGGCTGCTGTGAACGAGGCGATGCGCAAGGCAGAGGCAGAGGCCAACGCCAATATGAACAAGCTCACCGGCAGCCTGAATCTGGGCAGTCTGGGCGGGTTGTTCTGATGCTTCGTTACTTTCCCGCCGCGCTGGAGCGGCTGACGGAGGAGTTTGCCAAGCTGCCCGGCATTGGCGGCAAGACGGCACAGCGGCTTGCTTTCTATGTGCTCGGCCTGCCGGACGAGGAGGCTGCCGCCTTCGCGCGGGCCATTGTGGAGGCGAAGCAAACCGTTCATACCTGTCCGGTCTGTCAGAATCTCACCGACGGCGAGCTGTGTGCCATCTGCGGCGACGAGCGCCGCGATCACGGCGTGATCTGCGTCGTGGCGGAGCCGCGCGACGTGATTGCAATGGAGCGGGCCAGGGAGTACGAGGGCGTTTATCACGTGCTTCACGGTGTCATTTCCCCGCTGAATCACGTCGGACCCGACGACATTCGCATCCGGGAGCTCCTCTCACGTGTGGCGAAGGGCGGCGTCCGGGAAATCATCATGGCGACTAATCCGGACACGGAGGGGGAAGCGACGGCGATGTATCTGTCGCGTCTGCTCGGCCCGATGGAGGTCAAGGTCACTCGCTTGGCCTACGGGATTCCCGTGGGCAGCCAGTTGGAATATGCCGACGAGGTCACGTTGATGCGAGCGCTGGAAGGCCGTAGAGAAATGTAACGGCACAGAGGACCGAGCGTTGAATCAGTAAGCCCCCGTGACGGACCGTCACGGGGGCTTGGAAACTATTTCCGAAAAAAGCCATCCGTGTGCGTTGGCCGGCGGATCTCATGTCATTTTATCGGAATCCTGCGCTTTTTCGAGAAAAACAAAAAAACAGTGGACAATTTTGCAAATTAGTGATAAAATGCTCAAAATGTGGAGGTTGGCCTTTTTGGCCGAAGCCTTCTTCGGAAACTGAGAAACTCACGGCTTCCTTGAGAGGATACAGAGATGGATGAAAAGAAGCTTTTGGTTGTTTTGATTCTTCTGACGCTGATTCCGCTTGCGCTGCTGATTGTGGAGAAGCTTCAAAACGAGCGCAATCTGAAAAAACTCCGAATTCGGGTGAATGTCAACGGCATTCGTGGAAAGTCTACCATCACGCGAATGATTTTTTCCATTCTGCGCGAGGCAGGGTATCATGTAGTCGGAAAGACCACCGGCACGGCGGCCAGAATGTTTTACTGGAATCAGGAAGAAGAGGAGGAACTGGTCCGCCGTCCCCGCGGCGTCAGTATCAGCGAGCAGATTCGCGTGATTCGCAAGGCAGTTCGTTCCGGCGCGGACGCGCTCGTCTGCGAGTGTATGGCGGTTCGCCCGGATTATCAGATCGCCTATCAGCACCATATCATCAAGGCGGATGTGCTGGCAATCGTCAACGTGCTGGAGGATCATCTGGACGAGATGGGGCCGACGCTCGAGCAGCTTGCGTGGGCCTTCGCCGATACGATCCCATACCACGGCGTTGCGGTGGTGCCGGACTGTGAATTCACGGACTATTTCCGCTCCGTGGCAAAGAAACGGCACAGTCGGCTAGAGGTGATCCGGCCACATGAGATTACGGAGGAGTTTCTCCAGCTTTTTCCGTATAAGGTCTTTGACAACAACTGCGCGGTGGCCCTCGGCGTTGCACGAATGCTGGGGATCGACGATGAAACCAGCCTGCGCGGAATGCTCAAGGCCGCGCCGGACCCCGGTGCGCTTCAGGTGATCCCGCTGCAAAGACCCGGCCTGAAGACTTGGTTTGTCAACGCGTTTGCAGCGAACGAGCCTGCCTCAACGCTGGAGATCTGGGAGTACCTGCAAGATGAGCCGATCCCCATGGAAATGCCGGTGGTTGTGATGAACTGTCGCCCGGATCGTGTGGACCGCTCCTATCAGTTTGCCCGCGACTGTCTGCCAAATCTCGGCCCGATTCAGCTTGTGGTGATCGGGGAGATGACCGCCCCGATCCGTTCGACCTACCGACGCGGCAAGCTGCCGAATGTGCAGGTTTATCGGGAGATAGAGGGGCAGTCCGTAGAGGCTGTGATGGAGACTCTGGTTCCCATGCTGGATGGGCACGTTCTTGTCGGCGTGGGCAACATCCACGGCATCGGCGAGGAGTTCATTCAGGCACTGTACGAGCTGAACGAAGGCGGCGTCCACACGGTGTTTGCCAAAGCCTCGGAGCCTCCTGCGGAGGTCATTCAAAACCAGCTTGAACGGCTGAAGGCCGGGATGGAGGAATAAAGAGATGAGTATGATGACGGAGTTTTATCTGGCGGTGGCGGTCGGCTTGATTCTGAGCATTGCCATGGAGGAGTTTCTTGGAATCAGCTCCGGCGGTGTGGTTGCGGCCGGTTATCTTGCGATGATCTGTGACGATCTGATGTCCATGGCGGTGGTGCTTCTCGTTGCGCTGTTGACTTATCTTGTGGTGGAGCTGGTGCTTTCCCGTTTCCTGCTGCTCTTTGGCAAGCGGAAGTTCGTGGCATGTCTGCTGGTGAGTCTGGTGCTGAAGGTGGCGGCGGACTTGCTGGTTCCGACCCTGCCCTTTGCAACGTTGGCCTTCCGCGGCATCGGCGTCGTCAGCCCCGGCCTGATTGCCAATACCAGCGCCCGGCAGGGTTTGCATATCACGATTCCTGCCGTTCTTGCGGCCACCTACGCCACCTTCGGCATCGTGCGTCTGCTGATGCTCCTGTTCTGAGGTGCGGCCCATGAATGAACGAAAGCAATCGCAGGCCGCGGAGCAGCCGCGTTTGAGCCTGAAGCAAAGGCTCCTGATTCTCTCACGCCGCGACCGCATGGGAAAGGCAATGCCGACGTGGTATCGCGTGTTGGCTGCCTGCGTTGTTCTGATTGCGGTGCTGGTGTTCCTTGGCGTACAGCGGCACGAACGGCTGATTCATCGAACGGTTCCCGCCGAGCCGCTGACGGAGGGGACGAATCGGCTCTGCTTCTGCGGCGATTTGGATCTCAACGGCAACGTAGAGCTCTTCTCACAAAATGAGGGCCGAAGACTCCTGTACAACAGCGTAGCCCCGCTCTGGCAGGATGCGGATGCTGTTTTTGCCTGTCTTGACGGCGTCGTTTTGACAGACGAGACGGCGGTCCCCGCTGCCGTTGCGCCGCTGGATGAAGCGGTTTCCGTTGTGCCGGATGCGCTGCACGCTGCGGCTGAGGCCGGGATCAACGCCTTTGCCCTTGCCAACGATCATGCGTTCGACTACGGCAGCCGGGGCGTGGAGCAAACCGTGTCCGCCATGAATGCACTGGGCGTTTCCTACGCCGGCGTCGGGGAGAATCTATCCGCAGCCGGCGCCTGCCGGTTCATAGACGTCAACGGTCTGCGTGTCGGCTTCGTGTCCTGCTCTGCGGTCAACCCGAACGGACCCGGACCGATCGACGATTTCAGCCTGACCACGACGGCCTACAGCGCTTTGTATCGAAACGTGTTCCAAGCCAAGGCAGAGGCGGATCTTGTGGTCGTCTACGTCTGCTGGGGAGAGCAGAACGCGTTGTCTGTCTCGAAGAGTCAGCGCCGTGTCGCGCACCAGCTCATCCAGTCCGGTGCCGACGTTGTGATTGGCACGCATACGCACGTGCTTCAGCCTGTGGAGCACTATCAGGGCGGTTGGGTCTTCTACGGCATGGGGGATCTGATTTCCGACCGCGACCAGCGCGGCGAGCGTGAGTCTGCGCTTCTGCGTCTGGATTTTGACCGGCAGACGGGCGACGGCATGTTTACACTGATTCCGTTGCTGCTGGAGGATTTCTGCCCCGCGCCGACGACGAACAGCTTCTATGTGAATCAGATCCACCACAGCCTGCTGCGGGAACTGTCGTCGGACAGCTACACCGAGACCGGGGACGGCAGGATTCAGATTCCTGTTCGATTCCCCTGACAAGGAAGGATGGTTATTCCATGAAACAGCTTCAAAAATGGATTGCGCTGCTGCTTGCGGTTTTACTGCTCTTCTCGGGCTGCCATCGTCCGAATGATCCGTCCGGACCGAAAACAGACGACGATGATGCTTCCGATACAGAGAACTACGATGATCCGGATGATACCGATCTGGATGACCCAGACGAGATTGACCCGGCTTCTCTGAATCTGGGCGGCTATGCGGTCAGCAGCTCGACCACCGAGGCCACGCAAGCCGGACTCAGCGTTTTACAACAGGGCGGCAACGCGGTTGATGCAGCCGTGGCGGTTGCGCTTGCGCTTGGCGTGACGGAGCCCTATTCCTCCGGCCTTGGCGGAAGCGGCGTGATGGTCGTTTATGTCCCTACAGAGAAAAAGGCCTACAGTCTGGATTACTATGCCAGCGCCGGATCAGCCCTTGAAAACACGGATTGTGTCGGTGTTCCCGGCTATCTGGCCGGACTGCAGGCGGCACTTGACCGATGGGGTTCTCGCTCGTTGGAGCAGGTCATTGCGCCGGCGATTACGCTGGCGGAGGAAGGCTTCCCCGCGACGGCGCTCTTTGCCCGCCGTCTGGACTATTCCGAGAAGGTTCGGGAGAATCCCGCGTTCAGCGGAATCCGAGAAGGCGATACCGTGGTGCAGAAAGAGCTGGCCGAGACGCTGAAGCTGATTCGCGATCAGGGCACGGAGGTTTTTTACCACGGCTCGATTGCATCTGACATTGCGGCAGCCAGTGATTTGACCGAGATTGATATTGCTTCCTATCAGGTCTACTGCACCGATGCGCTCAAGTCGAGATTCAAGGACTATCGAATCTATACCACGGATGCGCCGACCTCCGGCATTGTCACCTCTGAGATGCTGACTGTGGCGGATCTGATGGAGATTCCGGACCCGCGTGAGGACCCCAACGGTTATCTGGAAGTCATGAAGCTTGCGACAGACGTCGGATACAAGACCCGACGCAACAAGCTGGTCGATCCTCGCTTCTACACCTTTAACAGCAAAAAGCTCGTCTCCAGAAAGTATATTCAGACGCTGATTGACAAAGCACTCGCCTCGGCGGACGTCTCCTCCCTGCTCCCGGATCCCGAGCGGCGTTGCACGACGCAGTTCTCCGTGATTGACAGCAGCGGTATGATCGTCTGTGTTACCAATACCCTTTCCGACAATTGGGGCGGATACGTGTACGTGGACGGCTTCTATCTGAATAACACCCTCAGCAATTTCAATACGACCGGGAAGAACGCCTATGAGCCGCTCAAGCGTCCCCGCACCCATTTTTCACCGGTTATTGCGGTGGGCAAGAAGCATTCCTGCCTTGCCATTGGCTCTCCCGGCGGCGACAATATTCCGAAAATTGTTGCGCAGGTTCTGATCGACGTGCTGCAAAACGGGACGGAGCTGCAAACCGCGGTGGATCAGGGAAGGTACTATTATGACGGCAACGGTGCGCTCTGTCTGGAGACTGCGCTGGAGACGCCGTCGCTGATTGATCAGCTGCGGGTGAATCAGAGCTACTACTATTCCAGCTCTCACGTGGCCTTTGGATGCACGGCGATTGTGGGTTATGACCCCGCGAAAGGCATTCTTGCCGCCAGTGACAGCCGCAGGGACGGCGCGGACGCAAAAATCGTGCAAACCCGCTGAAACGCTTTAGTCACAAAAAATTCATAAAGAAAGTTTATACGCATTATACAGGCTGTTTTTATGAAACAGCCTCTTTTTTATGTGGATATGCAGAAAATACATTCTTAAGCAAAACTTATAGAATAATTTCTGGAAAAATATAGACAAATCAAAAAAAGTTGATATAATAAAGTCGGAGACTGTGGTGAACTCCACAAAAAATATTATGAAAAGGGAGATACAGTATGAAACAGACCAAAAAGCTGCTTGCGCTCCTGCTTACGCTGGCCATGGTGATCGCGATGTTCCCGACGGTTGCCTTTGCAGAATCGGGCATCAAGCGTGAGAAACTGAACGTCGAAGACCATCCGCCCGTAACCGGATACATCCACATTGATCTTCCCGGCGGTCGCGCTGTAACCAATGCCTACTTAGAGCGTCAGGCGCGCGGCGCAGACGAAACGAACGACACCAGAGCGACCCTTCCCAGCAGCTACGACAGCCGTGACTACGGCTACATCACCCCCGTCCGCAACCAAAACCCCTACGGCACCTGCTGGACCTTCGGCACGATGGCTCCCATCGAAGCCTACATGATCAAGCACGGCATCGTGAACAAGGCGACCGGCAAGCCGGCGACCACCTCCATCGACCTGTCCGAGTATCATCTGGCTTGGTTCAACTACACCTACGCTTACGACAAGCTGGGCCTGCTGAACGGCGACTCCACCACCGCCACCAGCGCCAACTACCTCAACACCGGCGGCACCGGCCCCATGGCCTGCTACACCGTCATGCGTTGGGAAGGCCCCGCCTCCGAAACCACCAGCGCTCTTGCTTACAGCAATGCCAGCACGAACGGACTGAACTCCGCCTACGCCTACAACTATGACGTTGCCCACGTTACCGACTCCATCTGGATTCCCGTCTCCAACCGTGACGCTGTCAAACGCGCCATTATGGAATACGGCGCGGCGACGATCTGCTACTACCATAGCGATTCCTTCCTGAACTCCTACACCGCTGCCCTATGCTACAAGACGAACTCCACCGTTTACGCCAACCACGCCGTTACGGTCGTCGGCTGGAACGACAACTACTCCAGAAGCAACTTCAACTCCAACTACGGACCCAGCAGCAACGGCGCTTGGATCATCAAGAACTCCTGGGGCTCCAGCTGGGGCGACAGAGGTTACTTCTACCTCTCCTACGAAGATACCGCTTCCCTCAACGAGACCTGCTACTTCTACAAGGTCTCCACGGATGACAACTACAGCAACTGCTATCAGTACGACGGCACCTCCAACGCTTACACCTACATGTCGATGGGCAACAACTGTCAGGTTGCCAACATCTTCACCGCCGCTGCTTCCGAGAATCTGACGGCTGTGGCCATCAACACTTGGGACGAAGCGACCTCCTACACCGTCAGCATCTACAAGAACCCCACCAGCACTCCCACCTCCGGCACGCTGATGACCAGCCAGACCGGTTATCTGGAATACGCCGGCTACTATACCATCCCCCTGAACAATGCGGTTCCTCTGTCCACCGGCGATAAGTTTGCCGTTGTGTTCACGCTGAACACCCCCTACTACACCGACGGCGGCTATGTCCACATTCCTTATGATTGCAGCTACAGCATTTCCTGGGCCAAGTTCGTACATACCAACCACGGCAACACTTCTTACTACAGAAATGCCAACGGCTCCTGGACCGACGTTCCCAGCAACGGCGACTTCCGCATCAAGGCTTACACCGGCGGCAGCAGCCAGCCCAGCTACACCGTGACTGCCCGCTCCAACAACACCTCTTGGGGTACGGTCTCCGTGAACGGCAACGTCATCACGGCGAACCCCGCCAACGGCTACTACGTTTCCGATGTCCGCGTGAGCGCCGGCACCGCGACGTTCAAGACTGAGGGCAACACCATCACCGTCACCCCCTCCAGCAATTGCACGATCGACGTCATCTTCGCTGCCAAGCCCACCTACTTCATCGAGTACGTTGCCTGCGGCGAGACCGAGGGCAAGGCAAGCGCCAAGGCTGGCGATTCCATCACTCTGCCCACCGCAGTGAGCACGACGCCTGCCGGCTGGACCTTCATTGGCTGGATGAACCAGCAGATCGGCCAGACCACCTCCAAGCCCACCTACTACGCCCCCGGAACCTCCTACACGGTCAACCAGAACGAAGTCCTCTATGCGGTCTACAGCAGATCTGAGGGCGACGCCTCCGTCGTCTATGAGCTTGTGACCAAGGCTCCGTCCGACTGGACCGGCGACTATGTGGTGACCTATGGCAACAACTCCAACCTGACTGCGCTCAAGATGCTCTCCTCCGCTCAGCAGATTGAGAACTCCGACTGCGGCGCTTCCGTCTCCTTCGCCTACACCGGTATGAGCCTGAGCAACGGAATGCTGTACAACGTCCCCGACAGCTACGTCTTCCATGTTGGCAAGTACGGCTCCACCTACTACATCCGCGGCTACAACGGCAAGTTCCTGGGCTCTCAGGATGGCTACCTTGCGATTACCGACTCCTATCAGTCCAGCTATTCCGACTGGAACGTTGCGTACGATTCCTCCAACGCCTGTATGCAGGTTGCCAACGTGGCCAGCTCCAGCTATCCGTATCTGGTTGTCGGCTCCAAGGGCTACTTCGTTGTAAACAGCATCTACACTACCTACAAGACCTACTTCTGGAAGCAGTCCACCGCCGGCACGGTTTACTACTGGACGGATCCCACGCCTGCCGAGCACAAGCACGAGATGAAGACGGTCCCCGGCTTCGAGCCCACCTGCACCGAGGACGGTCAGATTACCTACTACCACTGCACAGTCTGTGATAACCTCTTTGCCGATGAAGAAGGCGAGAAGGAGATCACCCTCAAGGATACTGTGATTCCCGCTACCGGCCATACCCCCGGCAAGGAAATGCTCGACAACGAGACTGAGCCCACCTGCACCGTGAATGGCGGCTATGACGTCGTCGTGTACTGCCTGTCCTGCGACGTGGAGCTCAGCAGAGTCCATACCACCATTCCCGCCACCGGTCACACCCCCGGCAAGGAGATGCTCGAGAATGAGACCGAGCCCACTTGTGCCAAGGACGGCGGCTACGACACCGTGACCTACTGCTCCGTCTGCGGCGAAGTGGTCAGCAGAGTCCACACCACCATCCCCGCGATCGGCCACACTCCCGGCAAGGAAATGCTTGAGAACGAGACCGAGCCCAACTGCGGCAACCCCGGCGGCTATGACACCGTGGTTTACTGCGAGGTCTGCGGCGGCGAGGTCAGCAGAGTACACACTACCATTCCTGCCACCGGCGAGCACAACTTCGGTGCTTTCACCTCCAACCGCAACGGTACCCACAGCCGTACCTGCTCCGTCTGCGGCACCAAGGATACGGTCAGCTGCTCCTACACTGACGTTGTGACGAAACCCACCGCCACCGAGCAGGGCTACACGACTCACACCTGCACGGTCTGCGCTTACAGCTTCAAGGATTCCTACACCGCAGCGCTCGGCTTTGACTACACCGTGCACTTCTCCGCTCCCAAGGGCGTGGAAGCTCCTGCGGACTTGATCTCCAACACCAATACCGGCATCACCCTTCCCACCATTGAAGCCCCCGAGGGCTACACCTTCCTCGGCTGGGTCACGGAGGACTTCGAGAATGTGACCGACAAGCCCGAGATTCTGACTGGCAAGTACACTGCTAAGAGCGAGGTTACGCTGATTGCCCTGTTCTCCCATGTGATCGGCGGCAGCGGTGCTGAGGATGAGTTCGAGCTTGTGACCTCTGACTACGCTGACTGGACCGGCCGCTACGTGATTACCTACCTCAAGAACAATCAGATGGTTGTTATGACCGGTATTCCCGCTGGCAGCTATGAGGACGGCGGCGCTTCCATCACTAACCTGAGCAACACCGGCATGACCCTTTCCGGCAACAAGCTGTCCAACGCGTCCGACGCCTACGTTTACGAGGTCGAGGCTGTCAACGGTGGCTGCTACTCCATCAAGAGTGCTTCCAAGGGCACCTTCGTGATGCTCGACGACAGTAGCTGCCTGAAGGCCGGCGACACCTTCGTGGACGGCTGCGCTTGGGACTTCAGTCTCAAGAACGACGGCAGCGTCAAGATCGGCAACAGCAAGACCACTGCCTACCCCTACATCGGCTTCTATGAGCGCTTCTGGTCCATCGCCAACACCGAGGACATCTACCTCTGGAAGGGCGCTGAGGCTGGCACCACCTACTTCACCACCGTGCTGGCTGACGTCGAGGTTCCCGAGGATCCCACGCCCAAGTACACCGTGACCTACTCCGTGCCCAACGGCGTTGCCTCCATCCCCAGCATCGTTGCGAAGGAAGGCACCAGCATCTACCTGCCTACTGCAGGCGCTCTGTCCGGTGACACCTTCATCGGTTGGGTGACTGAGGATGTGAACAGCACAGCAATGCCTGCCAACGTTTTGACCGGCTACTACGTCGTGAAGGGTGACGTGACCCTGAAGGCTCTGTACTCCTACAACAGTTACGGCGGCGTGACCTACGAGCGTGTGGACTCCAACCTCGCTGACTGGGCCGGCAAGTACGTCATCACCTACGGCACCGACACCGCGAATCCCTACGTCCTCAAGGGCCTGTCCGGCAACACCAGCTACCAGAACGCCTCCTCCGGCGGCACCGTGAAGCTTGCAAACGCCGGCATGAAGGTCGTTGACGGTAAGCTGTCCGGCGTGACCAGCCCCTACGTCTTCACGGTTGCGCATCAGGGCAACTACTACACGCTTCTGAACGACGGCACCGGCACCTACTTGGGCAGCTATAGCAGATCCCTCTACAGCCGCTCCAACTACAGCCTCCTGTACTGCCGTTGGTCCATCAGCGTCAACAACGGGAACGCCCTCCTCAAGAGCACCATTTATCCCCTGTACCCCTACCTGACGTTCTCCAGCAGCAACTACTTTATGATGTCCTCCAACAGAGTGAGCGGCATTAACCTCTGGAAGGAAACTCCCACCTATAAGACCTACTACGTGACCAAGTAATTATAGTCATTCTCCTTTCCCCGCGCCCACCACAAACCGTGGTGGGCGCATTTTATAGATTTTGTACGCATTTTTTGTTTACAAGCCTTTCATCTTCATGTATAATAGATGGGTCAAAGCGTAGAAGTTTGTCCGCTTCGTCGGGCAATTGACGTGCTTTCCGACGCATTCCTGTTTCATTAAGGAGGAAGCCATGAATATCATTACCATCAGTCGGGAATTTGGAAGCGGTGGGCGAGAGCTTGGCAAGCGCATGGCTGACGTTCTTGGCTGGGACTATTATGATCGTGAGATTATTGATGCCGTGGCCAAGGAGGAAGGACTCGACGCGGACTATGTGAACGCGGTTTTGGAGCGACATGAATGGTGGTCGGTTCCGATTACCTTTCATCGCAGCTTTACGGTTTCCACTGCGCCAAGTACGGATCTTCTCGTGAAGGAGAAGGAAGTCATCGAGCGGATCGCCAAGGCCGGACGGAACTGCATTCTGGTTGGCCGAAACGCGGATTTTTTCCTTCGCAGCTATGACCCCTTCCGTATTTTTGTCTGCGCGGAGACGGAGGCCAAGATTCGCCGCTGCCGCGAACGGGCCGAGGATCAGGCCGGTCTGACCGACAAGGAGATCGAGCGGCAGCTCCGCCGCATCGACCGCAGCCGCGCCTCCAACCGGGAGCTGGTCGCGGGGGATCGGTGGGGAGAGCGGAGCTCCTATCACCTGACGGTGAATACCACCGACTGGAATCTGAAGGAGCTTGCGCCGGCAGTGGCCGCCATTGCGCAGAGGTTTTTTGAAAGGAATTCCGCCGCGCTATGAAGATTCGCCTGTCTGATCATTTTACGTCTCGTCGACTGCTGCGTTTCGCGCTTCCTTCCATTCTGATGATGGTCTTTACTTCGATCTATGGAGTGGTGGACGGCTATTTTATCTCCAATTACGTCGGCAAAACGCCTTTCGCGGCGGTCAATTTCATCATGCCCTTTCTCATGCTGCTCGGGGCGCTGGGCTTTATGGTCGGCGCCGGCGGCAGCGCTCTGATCGGGAAGTTTTTGGGGGAGGGAAGATCTGAGGACGCGAAACGACTGTTTTCCCTCTTGGTTTATCTGACCGTCGTTGTCGGCGTTGTGGTTGCCGTCGTGGGAGAGCTGATCCTTCGCCCGGTCGCGCTTGCGCTCGGTGCGGATGAGACGATGCTTCCCGGCTGTGTGCGCTACGGACGGTTGATTCTCATCGGTCTTCCTGCCTTAATGCTGCAATTCGCGTTTCAAAGCTTCTACGTCACGGCGGAGCGTCCGCAGATGGGCCTTTACGTCACCCTCTCTGCCGGCGGGGTGAATATGCTGTTGGACTGGCTGCTCGTCGGCGTGCTTCGCATGGACATAGAGGGGGCAGCACTCGCCACGGTCCTCAGTCAGGCGGTGGGCGGTTTTCTGCCGGTGATTTACTTTCTCTGCCCGAATCGCAGTCTCTTGCGTCTCGGCAGGGCGAGCTTTGACGGCAGAGCGCTCGCAAAGGTGCTTGGCAACGGCGCTTCGGAGTTTGTTTCCAACATTTCCATGTCCGTCGTTTCCATGCTCTATAACGCACAGCTGATGAAGTTCGCCGGGGAAAACGGCGTCGCGGCCTATGGCGCGCTGATGTACGTCTGCTTCATCTTTATCTCGATCTTTGTCGGATAT
>CACXHI010000251.1 GCA_902767395.1 Oscillospiraceae bacterium | reverse complement strand
TGCAACGGTCGATGCGGCTTCTCTCATTGCCTGTTCAATCTACTGGGGTTTTACACGAACACCCGGTTCCATCTGCGTAAAACGAACACTGCGAATGAGGAGCCGGTTGGCAGACTACTACAATGGTTTTGGAAGGAAAACCTGACAGCCAGTCAGGAGACTTCCATCTCATTGCTTAAGCTGTTAGAATGAGGATGCACCGGTCTGTCGTACCGTCCCAAGGACTGTGTCGTCCACAAAAAACACGCGCAAGCGTTTTTTTATTTTTTGTCCAGATCGATACAAGGGCAAAGCGAAGCTCCTGTCGCGCCAGCGGCGGGAGCTTCGCTTTGGCGTATTGGTCCGCAGGCTCACTGCTCCCACGCACATGCCCCGCATGGGCTCGCGTTGCTGGGCAAGGTGAGAAAAAACCTGTATATACAGATCAAGTATGTAAAAATTGCGCCGTCGGGCAGTAAAAACAGCTAAAATGAATGCGGCTGTTTTGGAGAATCCAAACAAACATCAGGAAATGTGAAAAAAGTGTTAAAAAATCGTTGCAATTTGATGATTTCTATGGTATCTTTGGAATAGAAAAGGACAATGCTCGTCCCTACGTTCGCATCCCCACGTATTATTCTGAGCGGAGCGAAGAATCCGTTCCCCTCCGTTTCGTTAGACGGGAACCGTGGCGCACTGAATGTGCGCCGCTACCGGGCGTGGGTGCGCGTCGGCGGATATGAAAAATACCAACGAATATACGGAGTCGATATTCATTCTTGCGGTTTTTTCCGAATGCGCGCCTGCTTGGTTTGCTTGATTACACAAAAAATCGGAGGGAAATGGTGTAAAATCATAGAAATTTCGTGTTTTTGTGAAAATAGGAATTGAAAAATCATAAGGAATATAGTATGATAAAGGACGCGGAAGCCGTTGGCTCCGCGCCGCGTGCCATGGCACGCAAAACGCCCCTCCATCTTGCCTGCGGCAAGATGATGTCCGATTGTCCACACTGAGACGGTGTGCTGTACCCCTGGTATTTGCAGCGGAAACCCGCTGTGAATATAATAAATTATTTCAGGAGGAAAAACTGAATGCAGAACATGAAGAAGCTCCTTGCTCTTGTGCTTGTGATTGCGATGGTTGCCGCCCTGTTTGTCGGCTGCCAGAACGCTGACAAGCCCGAGAGTTCCAAGGACACCACCCCTGCCAGCGGCGACACCACCCCCGCCTCCGGCGACACCACCCCCGCCTCTGGCGACACCACTGAGCCCGTGACCCCCGGCGAGTATGAAGGCTATGTTGCCCAGCTCGATGCGGACGGCAAATATGTCCGCGGCGACGACGACGAAATCCGCGCTTCCGTTCTCGGCGACTTCGAGGCTCTGATGGCCAAGGCTCGTGAGACCACTGGCGACGAGCGCTTCGTCCTGTACGCACAGGCTGAGGCTGCTCTGCTCGACTCCGGTCTGATGATTCCCTACAACACCAATGGCGGCGGCTACCAGATCAACCGCGTTGTTCCCCGTACCGCTCCTTACGTCAAGTTTGGCTCTGACAGTTACCGTCTGCACACCATGCTGATCTGCAAGGACTTCCTGACCCCCGCTGAGCGCGCTGACCTGCTCGACATGTGGGCCAAGGCGGTTGCCGGCGAAGGCACCTATGACCCCGTTGCTTACCTGACCTCCAAGGGCCATGAGATGAAGAGCGACTACGTCTACACCTTCTCCACCGCTCCTGTCACGCTGGACTGGATGAACACCTCCTCCACCTCCGACACCGAGGTTCTGGTCAACACCGTTGACGGTCTGGTCGAGTACGACAACCTCGGCAACCTGCAGCCCTCCCTGGCGGAGAGCTGGGATATCTCCGAGGACGGCACCGTCTACACCTTCCATCTGCGCACCGATGCCAAGTGGTTCACCGCTGAAGGCAAGGAGTACGCTCCTGTCGTTGCTTCCGACTTCGTTGCCGGCTTCCAGCATCTGCTCGACGTGCAGGCCGGTCTTGAGGGTCTGGCCGGCGAAGGCGGCGCTGAGATCGTTGGCATCGAGGCCTACCTGAAGGAAGGCGCTTCCTTCGACACCGTTGGCTACAAGGCGCTCGACGACCACACTGTGCAGATCACCCTGACCAAGCCTGTTCCCTTCTTCATGACCATGCTGACCTACAACATCTTCCTGCCCATCTGCAAGCCCTTCTATGAGTCCAAGGGCGGTGTGTTCGGTCACGAGGCTTATGAAGAGGCCATTCAGGACACCTCCAAGTACACCTACGGCATGAACACCGACGTCTCCTCTCAGGTCTACTGCGGCCCGTACCTGCTGCAGAAGCTGCTGCCCGACTCTGAGATTTACCTCGCCAAGAACCCCAACTACTACGACGCTGCGACCACCACGCTGAACTCCATCAAGGCTGTCTACGACGACGGCAGCAACAACAAGGCTTACTACGACGACGTTGTCAACGGCGTTTACGACACCTGCGGCCTGGCCGAGTCCACCGGCCTGCTGAAGATTGCCAAGGACGACGGCAACTTCGAGAAGTACGCTTACGTCGCTGACACTGACGCCACCACCTTCTTCGGCGGCCTGAACGTCAACCGCGGCGCCTACGCTCTTGAGTCCGGCAACTGCGCCTCCCCCAAGACCGAGCAGCAGAAGGCTGACACCGTCACTGCCCTCAACAACAAGAACTTCCGTAAGGCCATGATGTACGCCTTCAACAAGAAGGCGATGGGCGCTGCCTCCCGTGGCGAAGAGCTTGCGACCACCAACTCCCGTAACATGTACTGCCACCCCGAGTTCGTGAAGCTCGAGAACGAGTTCACCGACGAGGACGGCCACACCTTCGCTGCCAACACCTTCTACGGTGAGATTGTGCAGTACTACTGCGACAAGCTGGGTCTGGGCATCGACGTCCGTGACGGCATTGACGGCTGGTATCATGCAGACCTCGCCAAGGCTGCTCTCGAGAAGGCCAAGGCTGAGCTGGGCGACAAGGTGACCTTCCCCATCACCATCGACCTGGTTTACTACTCTGCCTCCGACGCCAACACCGTCGTGGCGCAGACCTACAAGACCAACATCGAGGAGACCCTCGGCGCTGAGAACGTCGTTGTCAACCTGATCGAGGCCACCACCACCGACGACTACTTCTACAGCGGCTACCGCGCTCCCACCGGCGCTGCCGGCAACTTCGATATCCTCTACACTTCCGGCTGGGGCCCCGACTACGGCGATCCCTGCACCTACCTCAACACCTTCGACGGCAATGTCGATGGCTACATGCTGAAGGTTATCGGCCTGTACTAATCGAAGCAACGCTCTGAATTCTGATTCGAGCGCCTAATTGAAACACGCAGGGGGGATCCGTTCCCCCCTTGCGTGAGACAAAGCACCGCGGATCCTGCGGGACAATCCACGGGGTCTGCGGTGCTTTTTGTGCATTTTCCGACGTAGGGGAACGGATTCTTCGCTGCCTCTTCGCTGCGCTCCAGGCAAGGCAGAATGACACGCGGGGAACAATGTGTAGGGACGAGCATTGCTCGTCCGCTGATCCGCACTACGCCCCGTTGCAGCAGTATGGTACGTTGGATTTGCCTTCGGCAAATTGCATTCGTTCCGAATGCCGGACGAGCAATGCTCGTCCCTACATTGAATCATCGGCCCCTTGGCGAAAAGCTAAGTTCTTTTCCCAAGCAGGGGCACTCCAATTATCGTGAGAACAGAACTTAGCTTTTTGCCTGCAAAATACTAAGAAAGGGAGGATTTCATTCGGGCGGCTCTTGCGTCGGGCCGCACCGGGATGTTGAACAGACCTATGAAAAAGTACGTGTTCAAGCGCATCCTCTATTCCATCTTCTCCCTGCTGGTCGTCGTGATGACGGTCATGCTGCTCGTTTTCAGCCTGATCGACCGCAACGTCATTTTCCAGCAGGACGACGTTTGGAACAAGAGAAACCTCAATGACCGCAGCATGTATGAGTACGCCATGTATCAGAAATATGGCTACCTGAACTATGTGGACTACGGCTCCTTCCTCAAGGAGAAGTATGCCGAGGCCTACGGTGAGGGCTACGACACGCGCGAGGACTTTGCTGCGGACCGCACTGTGATCCAGAAGCCTGACGAATACCTGAACAACGCTTCGGTTCAGGAGTTCAAGGAAAAGTATGAGAAGCAGGGCTTTGAGGTCAAGTATCTTGCGCCCGTGCGCGCCTCCAACGGCTCTGTCAAGAAGGGCGGCGGCGCTTATCTTGTAGCGGTGCAGGAGAAGAGCGTCTTCCTCCGTCTTTGGGACTATATGACGCACCTGATTACCGTCGAGACCACGAGCGACGTGGACGATCCCAACCTGACCGACCGCTACATCCACTTCGAAAAGGATCCCTATTCCGGCCTGTTCGCCGTGACCGGCTCCGGCACGACGCACAAGTACCTGCTGTACTTCAACGGTCGCTTCCCCTTTATTCACCAGAATTTCCTGCATCTGAACCTCGGCACCTCCTTCACCACCTACCGCGGCAAGGAGATCACCACCGTCATCACGACCCCCAATGACGAGATGATTACCACCGAGCAGCAGTATCCGATGGAGATCGGCACGGATCAGTATTCGATGACTGCCATCGACTTCCACACCGCGACCTACAACCCCGCCGCGACGGATCAGGATCGCGATCTCTTTGGCGACAACTACACCTCCTGCACCATGCGCTACAGTGGCCTGTCCATGCTGGAGACCTCCTTCGTGATCGGTATCTTCGCCCTGATCCTTTCCTACGGTCTCGGCATTCCTCTGGGCATTCACGTCGCCCGCCGCAAGGACAAGCTGGCCGACAAGATCGGCAACGCCTACATCATCTTCATCATGGCGGTTCCCTCCCTCTGCTACATCTTCCTCTTTGCCGCCATCGGTACCACCATCTTCCACCTGCCCTATAAGTTTGCAAACGCACCCAAGGATGCAAAGTGGATCGCCTACATCCTGCCCACCATTTCTCTGGCTCTGCCCTCCATCGGCGGCCTGATGAAGTGGGTGCGCCGTTACATGATCGACCAGATG
>CACXHI010000250.1 GCA_902767395.1 Oscillospiraceae bacterium | reverse complement strand
AACTGTTTCGTTCGCCTTCGACGCCAGCGCATACAAGGGCCATCACATTGTTGTCTTTGAGACGCTCTCTTGCTCCGGAACAGTGATTGCAACCCATAAGGACATCAACTCGGAAGAGCAGACTGTGTTTGTCAATACGCCTTCGATTGGGACAACTGCCAACTTTGCTGACAACAGCAAAGAAACCGAGGCTGTCCCCAATGTTGAGCTGATTGACAAGGTTGCTTATGACGGCTTGGTTCCCGGTGTTGCCTATGTGCTCAGCGGTACGATTATGCTGAAGCGAGATGGCGCTGCTGTTCCGTTGGATCAAGCAGGCGGACATGTCGATTTCGAGTTCACTCCTGATACAGCATCCGGCACAGTAGATGTCAAATTCCTGATCGACACATCTTCCCTGCAAGGGGAAACACTTGTTGTGTTTGAAAAGCTCTACACCGCAACCGACTTTGCGAATGAGGACAACGCTACGATCATTGCTTCCCACGAAGATGTCAACGACGAAGGACAGACTGTTCGCGTCGGTAAGATTGAGATTGCAACAACTGCCAAGTCCGATCTCGGCAGCAAGACGATCAATCCTGCCAAAAATCAGATCGTCATTGACCGCGTGAGCTATACGGGACTGATTGTTGGTCACACCTACAAGCTTACCGGCACTCTCATGCGCCGTCTTGAAAACAACGGCGAAGAGGTTCTGCTTGTTAATGATGAGCCTGTTACCTCCGAAGTGGAATTCACTGCCGAAACCGCTGACGGTTACATCGACGTGGAATTCAACCTCAATGCAACAGGCATGGCGGGCTACACAATCGTCGTGTTCGAACGACTGTATAGTAACAACATTGAAGTGGCGGCCCACTCGGATATCACAGACGATGAACAGGCGATCCTTGTAGAAAGCCCGAAGATCAGCACCACTGCGACCAACAAGGAAGACGGTTCCAAGATTTTTGATCCTCTGGCTGAGGTCACGATTACGGATTCTGTCACATATAAGAACCTTGTTCCCGGCACGACCTACGTTCTGCGCGGAACGCTGATGGGTCGCAAGGTCAATGACGACGGATCTGTAGAGGCGTTTGAAATTGAGGTCAACGGTACTCCTGTGACTGCATCTGCGACTTTCACCCCGACGTCCAAAAATGGCACTGTGGAGATGGACTTCACCTTCTGCGGACTTGACATGAAGGGCTATGAGGTTGTGGTGTTTGAAGAGCTCTACATCAGCGGCGATACTGATGTGCTTGTAAGCCATAAGGACATCAACGACAAGAATCAGACGGTCAAGTTCACCGACATTTTGATCAGCACCAAGGCAAAGAACAAGGATGACGGGAAGCAGGTCGTCGATCCGCTTGAGCTTGTCACTATCGTGGATACGGTTTCCTATGCCGGACTGATTCCCGACAAGGAGTATACCGTCAATGGCGTGCTGATGGTCAAGGACACCGGAATGCCGCTGCTGGACGAGCATGGAAAGCCTGTTTCCGCAGACGTTGAATTCGTAGCCGAGCAGCCGGACGGCAGCATTGAATTGAGCTTCACCTTCAATGCCACGCTTTTACGCGGCGAGACGCTGGTGGCCTTCGAGACGCTGCGCCGCGACGGAATCGAGCTTGCCGTCCACGCAAACCTGGACGACGAGGATCAGACCGTGCGCATCGGCAATCCTGAAATCAAGACTACCGCGTCCGACGAAAACGGCGCAAAGCTCTATGAAATCGACAACGAGATTCTTGTGATCGACACCGTAGAGTACGCCGGTCTGATTCCCGGTCATGCCTACATGCTGGTCGGTTCCGTGATGGACGCCGACGAGGAAACGGAGCTGCTTGTCAATGACAAGTCGGTAGTCGCTACCCTCATTTTTACCCCTGATGCCGCCGAAGGAACCGTCTCCGTAACCTTCACGTTCGATGGGCTCTCGCTCATGGGTAAGCATCTGGTAGTCTTTGAAACGCTCTACCGCGTCTTTGACGATGACGACGCTGGCGAGAATACTGAATGGCTCGTCGATCACCGCGATTTCGCTGACCTTGGGCAGACCGTGGAGTTTACGACTCCTGAGATTTCCACGACCGCAACTAACTCGGAAGACGGTT
>CACXHI010000249.1 GCA_902767395.1 Oscillospiraceae bacterium | reverse complement strand
ATCCGTGTAGTTGTCTTCATACCCGTCGTCGAAGGTCATCATCACGGGCTTTTGAATCTCCGCAACGTGATCGAGATCCTCAAAGGTGATGGGCGTATAGCCCGCGTCCAGCATGGCCTGAATCTGCTTCTCCAGCTGCGAGGGAGAGACGAACAGCTCCGGGATGCCCCAGAGGTCGTCCCCCACCGCGTGGTACATCAGCACGGGGACGTGATAGCCCGTGGCAAGATCGTCGTGCTTGACAATGTGGGTGTAGTAGATCTGATCCAGCTCCGGGTCCTGCAGCTCCGTGAGTCCGAACGCGGCCAGAAGCCCGGTGGGGGCGTACCACGTGGCCCCGTCCGCGACAGCGGGGAACTCCATCGCGCAGGCCGCACCGTCCAAAACGGCCTCGGCGGAGCCGCCCTGAAGCGTGACATCCTTCCCCTGCGCGTGGAGCGTCGCTTCGTTTGCATTCATCACAAGGCTCCCGCCCAAGGCCCGGCCCAGATCGTCCAGCAGCACGTAGCGCCCGCCCTCGGGCAGCGTAAAGGTCTGGGCCTCCAGACCGTTCAGATACACCGTGGTCTTGCCTGCCGTCATGCGGGAGTAAACCGGCCGACCTTCCTCGTCCGGCAGCGTTGTCAGACCGAACGCCTCCGCCAGCGGCGCAAGCGGGGCAATCCAGTCCCCATCCGCAGCAATGGCAGGGCAGGGCAGGTCGATGGCCTCACCGTCGGCCTCCGCCGTCTGCTCGCCTCGGCGGAAGACGACGCTGTGCCCAAGCGCCTTGAGCGTGGCGCTGTCCGTATCCGGCTCCAGACTGCCGCCCAGCGCCTGCGCCAGCTCGGAGAGACTGCCGCAGGCAGTGTCCCCGATGCGGAGGGCGTGGGCGAAGCCCGTTCCGGCAAACCAGAAGGGGGACCCGTCTTCCACCTTCAGCAGCTCCAGACGGCCCGTTTCTCCGTCGGAGAAGACGGTACAGCCCAGCGCCTCCGCCGTCGCCTGCGCCGGAAGCATCCATGCTTCGCCGTCCTTCCACGCGGGGATCGGCAGGGCAGTCTGCTCGTCATCCAGCATGGCGGAGAGCGCTCCGGCCCGGAACACCAGCGTATGCGCGCCGGCGCGGAGAGTCAGACTCGGCGCGCCGTCCTGCGTTCCCTCCTCCGCGCTGTCGGTGAGCTCGGCAAGCTGGGCGGCGGACAGTGCCGGGACGCCGTTGCAGAGGCGGCAGTCTTCCAACGCTGTTCCGTTGAAGGACAGCGCGGGGCCGTCCTCCACGCGAAGACCTCGCAGGATATCCCCGTCTGAGATCAAAACTCTGTCCCAAAGGGTTTCCAGCGTGTCGATGGGCAGATACCAGCCGTCCGGTGCGTGCAGGGCGGGAGCGGACAGCGCAACGCGTTCACCCGCAGAGCGTCTGGCCGCCGCGACGCCGTGCCGCAGGGTCAGGCTTCCTCCGTCCGTGGAAAGCGTCAGGGTGTCGTTCTGCTCCGCAGGGTTCAGACGCCAAACCGCCTCCAGATCCTTCACCGAAAAATACGGCGCTTCCTCAAAGGTATAAATCGCACAGAGCGCCTTGCCATCCACCTCCAGCCTGCCTCCGCGCGCTTGCAATCCGAGAGTCTGGGTCGTGGTCGGCGTTTGCGTGCCGGTGGAGGCGGTTGGATCGCCGCAGCCACACAGGGCTGCCAGCAGACAAAGACACAGCGGCAGCGCAAAAAAACGCAGAATCCGTTTCATCATGGCTGCCTCCTTTTCTGTGTTACCAGCTTTTGATAGCGATAGCCCGCAGCGGTGACGGCCTGCCGCAGCGCCTCCTCGGAGGCCGCGCCGTGAACCGTCACCCGTCCGGTCTCAAAATTCGCCTCGGCGGATTGAACGCCGGGCAGAGCCTCGATGGCCTCGCGGACGTGCCGCTCGCAGTTGTGGCACATCATCCCCTTGACGGCGATCTGAAACGTCTGCGCGCCGTCGGAGGCGGCGGGCTCCTGCTTCCGTGCGGCGGCGCGTTTCTCCCCCATGGGGAGCAGGTTCAGCCGCAGGGCGTTGGTTACCACGCAGAAGCTGGACAGGCTCATCGCCGCGGCGCCGAACATCGGATTCATCGTCCAGCCGAAGACCTTGGTAAAGGCCCCGGCTGCCAGTGGAATGCCGATTGTATTATAGAGGAAGGCCCAGAACAGATTTTGGTGAATATTGCGCAGCGTGGCCCGGCTGAGCCGAACGGCGTCCGGCACGTCGGAGAGCTTGCTCTTTATCAGCACCACGTCGGCGGCGTCCACCGCCACGTCCGCGCCCGCGCCGATGGCGATGCCCACGTCGGCGCGGGTCAGCGCCGGGGCGTCGTTGATTCCGTCGCCCACCATGAGCACGGGGCCGCGTGTCTGGAGATTTCGGATCACCGCCTCCTTGCCCTCGGGCAGAACCCCAGCCACGACCTCGTCCACCCCGGCCTGCGCCGCGATGGCCTTCGCCGTGCGCTCATTGTCCCCCGTCAGCATCACAACCCGCAGGCCCATTTCCTGCAGGGCGCGGACGGCGGCGGGGCTTTCGGGCTTGATCACGTCCGCCACGGCAATGACGCCGAGCAGCCGACCGCCTTGGGCAAAGAGCAGGGGCGTTTTTCCCTGCTCCGCCAGCGCCTCGGCCTGTGCAAACAGGGGCGAACGGTCCGCCGCGCCCGTGCCCCGCGCCGTGTCGGACAGGCGCTGGGCCAGATAGGACATGCTGCCGCCCACCAGCGGCTCGCCCTCCAGCACGGCCTCCAGACCGTTGCCGGGCAGGGCGCGAAAGGCCGTGACCTCCGGCGCTTGCAGGCCCAGCGCCTCACAGCGTCCCACAATCGCTCTGGCAAGGGGATGCTCGCTCCGCTGCTCCAGCGCAAGCGCCGCCGTCAGCAGGGCCGTTTCGCTGATTCCCTCGGCGGGCAGCAGATCGGTCACGGTCGGCTCTCCGGTGGTGATCGTCCCGGTCTTGTCGAGGGCGACGAGCTTTGCCTTTCCCGTTTGCTCCAGAGAGACGGCAGTTTTGAACAAAATGCCGCTGCGCGCGCCGACGCCGCTGCCGACCATAATCGCAACGGGCGTGGCAAGACCAAGCGCGCAGGGACAGGAGATCACCAGCACGGAGATGCCCCGGCCAAGCGCATAGGAGAAGCTCTGCCCCGTCAGCAGCCAGATTCCGGTGACCAGAACGGCAATGCCGATCACCACGGGCACAAAGACGCCGGAAACCCGGTCGGCGGCCTTGGCAATGGGGGCCTTGGTCGCGGCGGCGTCGGAAACCATCTGAATGATCCGGCTGAGGGTGGTATCCTCCCCGACACGGGTGGCCTTGGCCTTGAGATAGCCGGACTGATTCACCGTGGCGGCGGAGAGCAGGTCGCCCACGGTCTTGTCCACGGGGATGGACTCCCCGGTGAGGGCGGATTCGTTGACGGCGGAGCTGCCCTCCAGCACCACCCCGTCCACCGGGATTGCCTCGCCGGGGCGAACCACGAATACGTCGTCCTTCTGCACCTGCGCCACGGGGATTGTGACCTCGGCCCCGTCGCGGAGCACCACCGCCGTCTGGGGAGCAAGCTTCATCAGACCCTTGAGCGCGTCGGTGGTCTTGCCCTTGGAGCGGGCCTCCAGCATCTTGCCGACGGTAATCAGCGTCAGGATCATGGCGGCGGACTCAAAATAGAACTCCATCATATAGCGCTCCACTGCGGCGGCGTCCCCGTCCGTCTGCGCCCGCGTCATGCAGAACAGGGCATAGACCGACCAGACGAAGGAGGCCGCGGAGCCGAGGGACACCAGCGTGTCCATGTTCGGCGCACGGTGCAGCAGGGCTTGGAAGCCGGAGATGAAAAAGCGTTGGTTGATGACCATGACCACTGCCGCCAGCAAAAGCTGGACGAGGCCCATCGCAACGTGGTTGCCCTCGAACCACCTCGGCAGAGGAAAGCCCCACATCATGTGTCCCATGGAGAAATACATCAAAACCAGCAAAAAGCCCAGCGACCAGAACAGACGCTTTTTGAGCTTCGGAGTCTCGCGGTCGGCCAGCGCGTCGGCTTCCGGCGCGGCGGAGGGCTTTGCGCCGCCCTGCGTTTTTTCCGATGCGCCGTAGCCGGCCTCGGTCACGGCGGCAATCACGGCGGCGGGGTCCGCGCTTCCCTCCACGCCCATGGAATTGGTCAGAAGACTCACCGCGCAGGCGGTCACGCCGGGAACGGCCTTGACCGCCTGCTCCACCCGGGCGGAGCAGGCGGCGCAGCTCATACCGGTAACTTCATACTGTTTCATCTTGACACCCCTTTGCAAATATCTGTCTGCATCATGGATTCCGCCTCCTGAAAAAGAGACCTCTGCGGAACAGAGTCGTTGTCAAAAAATGATGGGGTAGGAGGGACGCGCCCTCCTACCCGTTTGCCTGGCGGTTTACTTCTCGGCGGGCTCCCACTTGCAGCGGACGGGGGAGACAATGGCCCCTTCCTTTTTTAGCTCGGTGAAGACCTTGTCCACGAGCTTCCGGTCCAGACCGGTCAGCTCCGCCACCTTCCCTGCGTTCAGCGGCTCGCCCGCCTTGCGCATGACGTCCAGAACCAGTTCCTTGTTTTCCATAAGAGACTCCTTTCACGCAGCCGATCGGCTGCGGTCTTGCAGCAAACAAACTTTTTTCAATGCTATTATACCCCACCGGGCACATTTTTTCAACAGGAAACTCAAGGGGAGGAAACTATAAAACACGGGTACCGTTGGCGGGCGGTACCCGTGTTTGGGTTTTGGCATGGATCGTCACTTCATGCCGACTGCGGCGGAGATGCTCCGTTCGCAGGGTGCGGGCCGGGGAGGTAAGTCCGACACCGCAGGGGAAAAAGTACCCGAAAGAGACGTACTTCTCTCACACGAACCGGGTGGCTCAACCGGCGCGTGAAAAGCAAGGTTATTGGGCCAGCGCCATGCCGGACTGCTTACAGCGATTGACCGCATCCTCGTCCGGTGCTTCGCAGCAGATGACGCTCTGGCAGACGAGCTCTGCGCCGGAGGCTTTGCAGTCCTCCTCCCAGTTGCGCATCCACTCGCCGTCGCCCCAGCCATAGGAGCCGAACAGCGCGAGCTTCTTTCCGGCGAGCAGGGGCTTGCAGGCCTCAAACATCGGCTCAAACTCGCCGTCCTCCAGAGATTCCGCACCCATGGAGGGGCAGCCAAAGGCAAAGCCGTCAAACTTCTCAATCAAATCAGGGCTGAAATCGGACGCGGGATACATCGTACCCTCCGCACCCGCGGAGCGAACGCCCTCCAAAACGGCGCGCGCCATTGCCTCGGTATTTCCGGTTCCACTCCAATAAACAACTGCGATTTTCAACATAGCGTTTCTCCTTCCAATTTGTTTGTCACGGTCAGCTCCTCCAAGGGACAGCCCCTGGCGTGCTGCCGCAAATAACAAAGCGTACATTTCTCGTACTGCGCGAATTTGATCCGCGCAGCCCGCTCATCGCCGTAGACCTTCCAGCAGCCGATACATTTGCACCCGCTGTCCCGATGCTCCATGAAGGCGCGGACGTCCTCGGGCGGATAGCTCAGAAACAGACCGATCTCATGGGGAAAGTCCGTCTGGCTGGACAGGCGGCGACGCAATTCCCGGATGCAGTTTGCCTCGCCGCAGTCCGGGTAGCCGACCTCTTGCAGCAGATCCGCCGCCTCCCGGCGTCGCAGATCCGCGCCGAGCCGTCCCGGACGGTAGAGATACAGCATCGCATAATCCTCGGTCATGCGCAGGGGCAGAAGACGCAATCCCTTTGCCATGAGTCTGCGATTGTACTGCCGCAGCTCTCGCATCGCGTCCTTTTTTCGCTCAAACCGGTATGGAAACAGACTCCCGGTTTTCAACCCGGCCAGAGTCGGCGCGGCACTGCGGATGAATTGTTGTTCAGACATCTGCGCTGCCTCCTTTGCGGCTCTGCTGGTTAGCGTCCGCTAACCGTGCTTGAACTATAGCATACGCCGCGGAAAATGTCAAGAGAAATTTTTTGCATTTTTTTCCGGACGTAGTTTTCCCCAAAACAAACCGCCCCATGCCGAAAATTCTGCGGCATGGGGTGGTTTGAAAAAATGCTATTTGGCGCCGTATTTGGCCATGTGCGCCTTGATCGCGTCAAAGGACTGATCGCTGATATAGTGTTCGATGCGGCAGGCGTCTTCCGTGGCAGTTTCTTCATCGACGCCAAGATTCATCAGCAGTCTGGAAAGGACGGTGTGGCGCTCGTAAATGCGCTTTGCCTTTTCCTCTCCTTCCTCCGTGAGCTTCAGGTAGCCCATTTCGTCCATCAGCAGCAGTCCGTCTTTTTTCAACAAACCGACGGCGCGACTGACAGAAGGCTTGGAGAAGCTCATGCGCTCCGCAACGTCAATGCTGCGGACGGCAGAGGACTGCTGTGAGAGCACGTAGATCGTTTCAAGGTACATTTCTCCGGATTCCTGCATTGCCATAACGGGGCCTCCTTTCATTTCTTTGCCATTCTATCATAGTTTTTTCAAAAAAGCAACGGAATGAAAAAAATTTACGAAGCCTCTTGACAAAAAAGCAATTGCTAACTATAATGTTTTTTGGTTAGGATCAGCTAACTTTTTTCACATTTATAGATTAGCTTTTGCTAATTACGGGAGATTGGAGGGAAACTATGATGCCTCTCAGTTTTGCAGAAGCCGGTCAGACGCAAATCATAAAACGGATCGGCGGGAGCCCCGAGGTCAAGAAGCATTTGGAGGATCTCGGCTTCCATGTGGGCGGTGAAGTCAGCGTCGTCAATGCCCTGAACGGAAACCTGATTGTAAACGTCAAGGATTGCCGCGTTGCCGTCAGCAAGGAGCTGGCGAACAAGATCATGATCTGAAGGAGGAAGCTGCATTGAAAACACTCAGAGATGTCAGAGTCGGAGAGACCGCCGTGGTGGTCAGACTGCATGGAGAAGGCGCCGTCAAGCGCCGCATCATGGACATGGGGATCACGAAGAACGTGGAAATCTATGTGCGCAAGGTCGCCCCGCTGGGCGATCCGCTGGAGCTCACCGTGCGCGGGTATGAATTGAGTCTGCGCAAGGCGGACGCCGAGATGATTGAAGTCCGATAGAACGCAATCCACAAGGCAGAAAGACTTGAAGAAAGGAAGTAGGTTATGAGTATTCGCATCGCTCTTGCGGGCAACCCGAACAGCGGCAAAACAACCCTGTTCAACGCGCTGACCGGCTCGAACCAGTTCGT
>CACXHI010000248.1 GCA_902767395.1 Oscillospiraceae bacterium | reverse complement strand
TTCTCCGGCAGGCCGAGCTGCTTTTTCAACGCAAGCTGTCTTGCGCGGCTGTCCGGCCTTCCGGACAGACCCAGCTCGTAAAGATCGGCCTTTGTGATCGGTTCGCGCGCGGGGAGGGCTGCGGCGTCCCCGTCCAGAAACTCCGCCCCGGCGTTTCGCAGGGCGTTCAAAAGCGTTTCCGGGTCCATGCCCTCCACGCCCAGCTTGCCCTCCTTGCCGGGCGCCGCCTTCCGCTTTTCCTTCCCATAGACGTCCGGCGTATAGGCGTGGAGCAGAAATTGCGGCGCAATGGCGCTTTTGAGCCGGTTTCGGATCACCAGTCCCGCCCCGTCGCTGTCCGTCAGGACGATCAGCCCCCGCTTCGCCGCCACGGTTCGCAGCAGCGCCAGCATCTCTCGATCCTTGAAGATTCCAAAGCCGTTGGTGACGAAGATCGGCGCGTCCACAATCTGCGAGAGGGTGTTTTTGTCGTATCGGCCCTCCACCACAAGGGCCTGCCTGAGCCTAACCATTGCGGGATTCCCCCGCCAGCTCCAAAACCAGCAGCTCCAGTACCCGGCTCGGGCTGTCGTAGGAGGTTTTCAGCTTCACGTCCGCCTCCAGACAGAGCTTCACCGCCGCGGCGCAGAAGCGTTCCGACAGGCGCTTGGCAGCGTCGATGGTCTTCTGCGCGGGATAGCTGCTCATGCCGCAGAGCTTCATCAGATCGGCCTGCCGTTTTCCCGCGTCGATCAGCCGCTTGGCAGCCAAAATGCGCCGCATCTGGCTCCCGATTGCGCCGAGGATGACAACCGGCTCCTCCTGCTTTTCCAGCAGGGTGCGGAGAATTTGCAGGGCGGTTTCGTACCGCCCGGTGGAAATGGCTCCGGTGAGATCCCAGATCTCCGCCTCCAGCACAGGCTCCACCAAAAGGTCAATGTGCTCGGCCCGCACGCATTCGTCCTCGACGTAGGCGGCCAGCTTCCCAATCTCCGAAAGCAGGGCCGTCATACTGCCCCCAGTGCGGTGAATCAGATATTGGGCGTCGTCCACGGAAATCTGCTTGCCCTGTTTTTTCAGGTGGCGTCCGATCCAGGAGATCAGCTCCCGATCCGTGGGCTGGGTAAATTCGACCTCCACAGCCTGTTCAAAGACCTCGGCCAGCGCCTTTTTCCGCCGGTCAAGCTTGTATTCCACCGTTTCATAGACCAGAACCACAGTGCAGTAGTCGGGAATGTCAGAGAAGAATTTGGCATAGGCGTTCGCGTCCTCGCCCATGCGGAAAAAGTCCACGTCGTCGATCTGGAGCATCGACCGCTGTGCCATCATGGGCAGGGCCTCCAGACTGTCAAGCACGCTCTGGGGGCTGATCGTGTCCGCGTTGAAGCGGTGATAGTTGAAGGCCTCGGCAAAATCGTCCACCAGCAGCTTGTGCAGACTGTCCAGATAGTAGCTGCGCAGATAGGCCTCCTCCCCGTAAAACACATAGAATCTTGCGGGGCTGTTCTGCTTGAGATCGGCCTTGAGCCGATCCAGATTGGTTTGCGCCATGCGATCACCGTCCAATCTCTAAATTGCCGTGGAGATCCGTTCGGAGCACCTCTGCGCCAGAGGCCAGAAGCCTTGACAGCGCCTTGTCGCTGGGCAGGTGATAGCTGTTGCCCCGCCCCACGCTGATGAACACCGTGTCTGGGGAAACGGCCTTCAGCAGCGCCTCCGACGAGGCGGAGGCGGAGCCGTGATGTCCTGCTACATAGAGCTCCACGTGGGGAAGCTGCTTTTGCTCCAAAAGGGCGTACTCCCCGCGTTGATCCAAATCACCGGTGATAAGCATATCATATTCTCCCACAGAATACAAGACGGAAACGCAGGCCGCATTGTCGTTCTGCGCGGAAACCGGGGCATAGAGCCTGAGCGTGCCGCCGGAAAAGGGAAGCGTTTGATCCTGCGTCACATAGCAAAGCGTCGCGCCGGCGTCCAACGCCGCCTGCTCCAACCGCGTGCGGTTTTCCGCGTCGAAGGGTACGTCCGGCAGATACACCGTCGTCACGGGGATGAGAGACAACAGGGCTTCCACGCCGTTGACGTGGTCAGCGTCGTAGTGCGAGAGAATCAGCGCGTCCACCTGGGCGGCGCCGTGCCGGTGCAGCCAGTCTGCAGCGGTCCTCCCTGCGGTACTCCCGCCGGAGCCGCCGCAGTCCGCGACGGCGGTGAAGTTCGGCGTGAACGCGCACACGCACTGGCCCTGTCCCACGTCCAGCGCGGCAATCGCGAATTCCGCGGAGGCCGCGTCCAGCCGCTGCAAGCCCACAGCGAAGGCAAGCGCCGCCGTCAAGCTCAGCAGGGGACGAAAAACCTGCCGTTCCCGCAGCAGAAAGCCCAGCAGCGCGATTCCGTAGGCAAACGCCAGAAAACCGAGCCCGTAGCCGTCCAGATACAGGGTGCTCCCCGGCAGGCGGGCAACCGTGCGGCAGATGCCGAAGACGGCGCGGACCGGCCATGCGGCGACCCAGCCCGCCAAGCCGCCCAGTGCGGGGGAGAGCAGACCGAGCGCCAGAACCACCAGCGACCCGGCGAGACAGATGGAGGCGAGCGGGAGCACCAGCAGATTGGTCACAACCGCATAGACCGGCATAGCGCCAAAGGCTGCCGCAGAAATCGGCGTCGTGAAGATCAGCGCGCCGAGGCTGGCGGCAAGACTCCCGCAGACAAAACGGACGAGCCCGCGTACCGTGCGCAGCAGCAGGACGTTGACGCGGCGGGGAAGAACGCGCAGACCCTTCCATTTCAGCAGGGCCAGAATTCGAGGCGACGCGAGCAGCCCGCGCTGCAGGGGGCTGGAAACCAGCAACAGACCGGCAACCGCCGCAAAGGAGAGCTGAAAGCTCAGATTGCAGACGGCCCACGGATTGTCCAGCAGAATCAGCAGGCCCGCCAGCGCCAGCGCAGTCGGCGGATCGTTTTCTTCCCCGATCAGCGGCGCAATCAGAAACAGCCCCAGCATCAGCGCGGCGCGTACCACGGAGGGCGTCGCACCGGTCATGAACACATAGAGCGCCAGCAGCAGGCCGCCGACCGTTGCAGTGAGCCAGCCGCGGTTGCCGAGCAATAGCAAAACGATCGAAAAGAGCATCGCCACGTGCAGACCGGAGACTGCCACGATGTGGGAGGCCCCGGCGGTAGAGAGATCGCTCTGCGCTGCAATGGAGAGTCCGGAACGATCCCCGGTCAGCATCGCCTGCGGCAGAGCCGCCGCGTCTGCGGGGAACAACGTGCCGAGCTGAGAATAAACAGCCCTTGAAAGCCGCGCCGGAAAGTACCGGAGCGGCGCGCCGCCGTCCGCCGCTGCCGTCATGCGTCCCGAGGCGATGAGCAGAATGCCCCTGGCCTGAATGCTCAGATCCGTCCTGCCGTCGGACGTCTGATCCGCCCGCCGGACGGTAAAGCTGCCGATTATGCGATCTCCCGGCTGTAACGGCAGAATGTCGCCGTAAAGATACACCCTCGCGCGAACGCGCAGCCCGTCGGGATCGAGCAGGGCGTCAAAGCGGTGACCGAACTCGGTTTTCTCTGTGAAGCCGACAGCCTCGGCGGTCAGCTCCCGGCCACGCCCGGTCAGCGTGTGCGCCGGGGCAAGCATCCACATGTACGCGCCCCAGCACCAGAACAGGCCCGCTGCCGTACCCAGCGCCAGTACGCGAAGGATTCGGAAACCGGGCCGCCTTGTGCGTGCGGCGCCAACTGGCCTGCTTCGCCTTGCGTACAGCCATAGTCCCACCGTCAGCGCAGCCCAGAGAAGCGCTGTCCAGCCCAGCGCCGTTTCCGGCAGCAGAGCTGCGGCGGCCAGACACGCGCAGGCGAACCCGACGGAAAACCAAAGCAGCCTTCGCACGTCGTCCACCTCCTTTTGAAAACGGCTGTCCCCATTCCGAATCCGAATGAGGACAGCCGAGCACCGTGCGGTTTAGTTGAACGCGCCAAGCTGCTTCCCGGCCAGCACATGGAAGTGCAGGTGGTGAACCGTCTGGCAGGCGCTTTCGCCGCAGTTGGTCACAACACGGAAGCCTTCGGCAAAG
>CACXHI010000247.1 GCA_902767395.1 Oscillospiraceae bacterium | reverse complement strand
TATCAGATCGCCTTCAACCTGATCCCCCAGATCGGCGGCGAGCAGGAGGCGGGCTACACCTCCGAGGAGATGAAGCTCCAGTATGAGGGCCGGAAGATTCTGCACCTGCCGAAGATGAACGTGAGCTGTACCTGCGTCCGGGTTCCCGTGGTGCGGAGCCATTCGATTTCGCTCAAGCTTCGGTTCGAGCACCGGCCCTCCGTCTATGAGGCGCGCCGCGCCATCCAGTACGCCCCCGGCTGCAAGCTGGTGGACGATCTGGCGGAGAAGCAGTACCCCATGCCGCTGGACACCTCCGATCAGGATCTGGTCTACGTCGGCCGCATCCGCCCCGATCTGACCGACGAGGACGGTCTCTGCCTCTGGTGCTGCGGCGACCAGCTCCGCAAGGGCGCCGCCACGAACGCCATTCAGATTGCGGAGCTGCTGATTGGAAAGCAGTAATCACGCGGAACCACCCCGCCCCGCAGGCCGTTCGGCCTGCGGGGCGGGGTGGTTCCGCGTGTCTCTACACACATAAACGACGGCGTGGGTGCTCCTCACGGCAGCGTCTGTGTGACCAGCGGGCGGAGCACCTGATAGGGGTCGAAGCGGTTGTCATTCGAGGCGGTGAGGAAGACAATCCGGGCTTCCGGATTCTTCAGCCGGGAATAGCTCTTTACCGCTGCGTTGACCCCCGCGCCGGTGACGCCGGAGAGATAGACGTGCGAGGCGCCCGAAAGCGGAAGCTCCGCGGTCGGGTTGCCGAAGGAAATCGTGATATTGCTGCTGGAAAAGAAGTTGAGCAGATCGGTTGCCACGTCCGAAATCAGCTCTGTGCGGCTCTTGTCGGAATTGTAGACGATCTGCGTGCCGTTGGGGAAGCGGAAATCGTCGAACACGATCTCCTTGAAGCCCTTCTCCGCCAGCTCGCGGGCAATCTGCTTGAGATAGGCCAGCACCGCGTCGTTGCCCGGGTCGAGCCAGTAGAAGCCGTTTCCGACCCAGAGCGTGCCGTTGGCGGTTTGCAGACTGCAATTGACGTGCTGCTCGGCAAAATGGGAATCCTGAAAGGTGCGGATGCGGGCCACCATCGTAAAGCCGTGGCTGCGCAGATAGGAGAGCACGGCGTCCACGGCGGAAACGTCGATCTCCGCACGCTGCGCCCCGTCAATGGCGGTGGAATAGTAGAACGAGCCGTTGCCGCCCTTGAGATCAATCATCACGGTGCAGGGCGGACTTAACGCCTGAACAGCCTCCAGCACAGCGGCCGGGTCCTGAAGCATATCCAGATCAATGTACCAGCCGTTGACCAGCTCGGAGGTCTGCCCGTGGGGGTCCGGGGAGGCAAATTCGATCTCTATGCGTTCCAGCGGGGCGGTCGTGACAGGAACGCTCGATTCCACCGCCAGATCCCGGGAGCTGTCCCGGCCAAAATCCAGCCTTGCCCCGTCGGGCGTATAGACCACGAACCGGCCCAGATAGACGACGAACAATACGCTCGCCAGCAGCAGGAGCGCCAGTACGAACAGGCCGACGGTCAGGCCCTTGCGCCACCGGGCCCGTGCGCGGTAAGAAATGGAACGCAAGCTCACTCCCCCTTTTCGGCGGTGAAGCAGCACCAGTCGTTCATGGTTTGCACCCCGGTGATCCGCAGACCGGCGGCCTCGATTGCCGCGCGCACCTCATCGTACCGCGTCTCCAGCACGCCGGAGCAGATGAGCCGGGTATTTTCCGTCATAAACCGAGGCAGAACCGCAGCCATCGGGATAATCACGTCTGCAAAGATATTCATGCAGATCACGTCGTAGGTCTTGGAGAACAGCGGCTCCAGCGCCGCCTGCCCGGTGATGACGTTGCCGGTGACGGCGGTGAACCGATCCGGTCCCAGACCGTTGATCGCCGCGTTCTGCCGTGCAACGTCCTCCGCCTTGGGGTCCACGTCCACGCCCGTGGCGTGGGCCGCGCCCAGACGCAGGGCCGTGATCGAGAGAATGCCACTGCCGCTGCCGAGATCGAGGACCTCCTCGCCGCCGCAGATCAGCGCCTCCAGCCGGAGCATACACATCTGTGTTGAGGCGTGCGCCCCTGTGCCGAAGATCATGCCGGGGTCGAGAAGAACGGGAATGCGGTTTTCGGACCGATCCGGCTCCATCCACTTCGGCACCACCAGCAACCGCTGGCCGATGGGAATGGGCTGATAGTACTGCTTCCAGTTGTTCTCCCAATCCTCGTCCTTCACGTTGGCCAGACTCAGACGCAGGCTGCCCAGTCCCGCCTCGGGATAGGCCTCCAGCAGACCGGACAGCAGCTCCCGCAGCCGGGAGACGTCCTCCATCGCCTCGGGCCGATCTTCCAGATACAGACGGATGCGGGAAACGCCGTTCAGACTTTTTTCCAGATCCTCGTCCACGATGTCCCAGTAGTCGCGGTTGGTTTCCAAAAAGGTGTGAAACTCCGCCTCGTCGTCGATCACAAAGCTGTCGAAGCCGTTGAGGGTCAGCGCGGCCTCCAACAGGCCGATCCCCTCAGAGGCAGAGTCGATGGTAAGCTCCAGCCATTCCATAGTCATATCCTCACATTGTTAAAAATCTATGGGGTTCTGCGTTTCAAACCGTTCTTATAGTGTACAGGATTTCTGCAAAATTGACAAGTCTGTTTGCGAAAAAAACATGGTTTTTTTACTTTCTTTTTCCAAAAAAATGTGATATAATACAGGGGTAGGAATTTGGTTCCCGGCGGGAAAGGAGTTCAGCATGTATACCGTGAATGAGATGATCCACTATGGCGGAAGCGGCGTGTGTGTGATTCAGGAAATCGCCGTCATGCGCTTCGGACGCACCCGGGAACGATACTATGTGCTCAAGCCGGTCTATCAGAACACCTCTTTGATCTACGTCCCGGTGGAGAACGAGCAGCTCACCTCCAAGATGCGCCCGATTCTCTCCCGCGAGGAGGTGGACCGCCTGATTGACTGCATGGAGGAGCTTCCCACCGTATGGGAGGAGGACCCGCAGGCGCGCAAGGCCAGCTTTGACGCCCTGCTGCACAGCAACGAGTGCCGCAGCCTGATTATCCTGATCAAGACCCTCTACGCCCACAAGGAGCGGCGGCAGGCCGACGGCAAGAGCCTCCACGTTTCCGACGAAACCTACCTCCGGGAGGCCCAGCGCCTGCTCTACGACGAGTTCGCCGGGGCGCTCGACATTCAGCCCACACAGGTACATGCGTATATTCAGAGCAAGCTGGGACAGTCCGCATAGTAAATCGTAAAATGTAGGGACGAGCAATGCTCGTCCCTACACGTCATTCTGAGCGCGGCGAAGAATCCGTTCCCTCTGTCCCTGTCGGCCCGGCGGACAGGAGCTCCGCCGTGACGCCCGCGAAGGCGGCGGCGCCGGTGACGAGAGCGCGCTCCGGGAAATCGAACCGGGGGTCGTGAATCGGCGCGGCACAGGCCGCGAGATTCTTGAAATAGCACGACTGGCCGCCGTGGGCGCGCACCCGCTCCGCCAGCAGGGAGTAGTCCTCGCTGATAAAGCCGCCGGTTTCCTCGTCCAGACGGCAGACCGGCAGCCCCAGCCCGTCGCGGCAGACCGTCAGCACCCGCTCGCAGAGCGCCGGGGAATTCCGATCTCCCGCGGCCTCCCCGCGCAGCGCGATCTCACAGGTGCAGCCGTGCATCTGGGCCGCCGCCCGGACAATCCGCTCGGCGTAGTCGGTCATGTAGTCGTTCGCCGCCGTGGTCAGTCCGCGCACCTCCAGCTCCAGCACCGCCCGGTCGCAGATCACGTTCCGCCCGCTGCCCGCCGTCATGCGGCCCACGTTCACGCGGGTCGGCGCGTCGCCGCAGCGGGGAATTGCGTGCAGGTTCAAAATTGCCGTGGCTGCGGCAAGCATGGCGTTGTTGCCCGCGTCCGGGGCAAGACAGGCGTGGGCGGCTTTGCCGTGGAAGCATACGTCCAGCTTCCGCGTGGCCAGCGTGGGGTTGGCCCCGACGCCGATGGTCGGCGTCTGAATCGAGCGGTCTCCGCCCAAATGCGCCCCGAGCAGGAAGTCCACGTCGTCCAGATGCCCCTTTTCGACGATGGCCTTCGCCCCGCGCACCCCCTCCTCGGCGGGCTGGAAGATCAGCTTCACCGTGCCCTGCAGCCGCTGGCGCAGATTGCAGAGCAGCTTTGCCGTGCCGAGCCCGATGGCCGTGTGGCCGTCATGCCCGCAGGCGTGCATCACGCCCTCGGTTTCCGAGCGGAAGCCCTCCGCCGCCGGGAGATGGTCGGCCCCGTCGTCCTCGCGGATGGGAAGCGCGTCGATGTCAAAGCGGAGGGCGACCACGGGGCCCTCGCCGCAGCGCAGCACCCCGATCACCCCGGTCATGCCGCCCCTTGCGGCCTCCAAAAACACCGGATCGGCTCCCTGCGCCTTCGCGCGCCGATCCGCCGCCTCCAGCGCCTCGCCGGACGGCAGACCCAGTCGGCTTGCCCGGTCGCAGACCGCCTCCCCGACCAGCACCTCGTCAAATCCCAGCGCCGTCAGGCGCTGCGCAATCAGCGCGGAGGTGCGCAGCTCCGTCCATCCCGTCTCGGGATGGCGGTGCAGATCCCGCCGCAGCGCGGAAAGCTCCGCCTGCATTCCCTCCGCCAACGTGAAGATGCCCGCAAGGGCGTTTTTTGTTTCCATGATGGTTCCATCCTTCTTTCATTCCACGCGGGTGCGCGTCGGCGGGCGCTCATTGAGCGCCCCTACTTCCCCACTTCCTCTGCCAGATAGAGCGGCTCTGTTTCCAGCGCGGTCACGGAGGCGTCCACGGGGACGGTCAGCACATAGGCCGCGCAGTCCGCTCCGCTGCCGGAGAACCGCTCGCGCAGCAGAAGCTTCACCGTCCCGTCCGTCACGGACACGCCGCCCAGTTGGATCTCCGCCTGCTCGGCCTCGGCCTTTGCGTGGGCCACGACGGCGTAGCTGCCGCCGTGGGCGGCAAAGGCCGGCGTCAGCTTCCAGCGCGTGCAAAAGGCGCGGTATTCCTCCGCCGTCATCACCGTCTGACAGGAAAAGGCCTCCACGTCCTGCGCCGCGAGCCGGAGCGGCTGGAGGTCGAACTCTCCTGTGTATTCCCGATCGAGAACGGAATAGAGCGTCCCGTCCGCCAGAACGGTGTGCCAGCCCTGCTCCGCCGGGTCGCGGACAGTCTGGGACGTGCCGACGGACGTCTCCTCAGGCGCGTGGTGGCAGGAGCGGAAGCTGGAGACGATCGGCGTCAGAACCAGAACCACCACCAGCGGCAGCCACCATGCGCTGCGCGGCTTGCGGGAGTAGTTGTAGTATTCGGTGGGCTTCATGGGAATTCCTCCTTTTTGTGTTCGGTGAATGAGGCGCAGGCGGTTTGCGGCCCGTCTGCAAAATCCACGGCGGGCGGCGAAAAAACTTCTCTTCCTCCCTGCTCTCGACAGCTTCCTTTCCGACGGCGCGATATACTAAGACCATCAACGGAAAGGAGACGGCACATGAACGACTATTCGACCCGATTGGCATGGGCCGGGGCGATGATCGGCGCTCTGGCCCTCACTGCCACGGTGTTCGCAAATTCCCGTCCGCCGGGGAAACCGTCGGACACAACGGCGCCGACCCTGCCGGCGCTGGTGGCCGAGCCGGTGGAGAGTACGGAGGAAGTGGCGGCGGTCATGGCCCCCGAGACGATGGAGACAGCGGGGCCGTTCCTCATTGCCCTGCGGGTGGAGGAGCTGCCGTTGGAGGGGCGGCTCTTCCTCTGCGACGCCAGCGGCTGCCCCATCGAGGAGGCGAAGCCCTACGGCACGGGCGACGTGACGCTCGGCCCGGTGTTCTCCGGCGTTTACAGCCTGTGGCGGGATGGGACGGAACTCGGCGGCTTTCGTCTGCTCCAAAACGCCAGTCTGGATGAGGCGCGGGGCCAGCTCTGGACGGATGGGGAGCTGCTGCATTTCGAGCGATTTTGCCCCGGCACGGCGTCGATTCGCCTGACGCTGCGGCAGAAGGGCTTCTTCAGCTTCACCCTGTACGACCGGAACGGACGGCAGTGGAACCGGGATCTGTTCATCCCGGACAGCGCCCTGCCGGAGCGCGGGCTGGCCTACGTCCGCACGCTGGAATTCCGCGGCCTGCGCGCCGGAACCTACACGCTGGTGCGCCGCGAAACCCCCATCCTGCAAGTGCTGGTGCAGGCGGGCGAACGCACAGAGGCGGAGGCGACGGTGGAGTAGACGCAAAACGCCGCGATTGCGGATCACAGATAACAAGTATCAGGCAACAAGTAACAGGTAGCAAGCAGCCCCCCGCCCGAAACATGCAGCGGGAAACAGGGAAGCGAAGAATCCGTTTTTCGTCACAGTTGACAATCCAGCCGCAGCGGTGTTATAATAGCAAAAACATTTGCCACGGAGGGATTGCTATGGAACAACGAACGGCAAAGGGGCTGCCGCCGCTGGCGGCGCTCGCGGCGGCGGCGCTGACGGCGCTGCGGGTTTTCCACCTGAAAACGGCCTTTGATGAGAACGGCCTGCTGCCCCCCGGCAGCTCCGCGCTGACGCTGACGGTGGTTGCGTCCGCACTCGTATTCTGCGTTCTTCTGGTCCTGACGCTGCGGTTGAACCGCCTGCCGGGAACCGAAGCCTGTTTTTCGGCGTCGAAGCGCTGGCTGCTGCCCCGGCTGACCGCCGCCGCGCTGCTGTTTGCCGGCGGGGCCACGATGCTGTTGGACGGGACCGCCGCGTTGACGCTGGCCCAGCGGCTGATTGCCGTCGGCGCGCTGGCCGCCGCCCTCGGCATGGTCGGCACGGCGGTTTCCTCTGCCCGGGGCGCGGGGCTGTTCTGGCCGCGCCTGCTTCTCGCGCTGTTCACCGGCGCGTGGCTGGTGCTCCGCTTCCGGCGCTGGAGTCAGGACCCGCTGGTGATCCGCGTGGCGCCTCTGCTGCTGGCGTGGGTCTGCTCCATGGTCGCCACAATGCTGCTGTCCGGCTTTTCGCTCAAGGCAGGGCGGCGGCGCGGCGCCGTGTTGTTTGGCCTGTGCGCCGGATGCTTCGCCTGCATGACGGCGGCGGACTACCTGCTGGAGCTGCGCAGCGGCCTGTCGGAGCTTCTGGTTCTGCTCGGCGTCGCCCTCTGGTGCGTCACCGCCGCGCTGGAGCTTCTGCGCCCGGAGGTGCAGAACGAAACCGCGCCGGAGGAGACGGAGAGAATTGAGAATTGAGAATGCAGAATGTAAATCTTTTGCGCATAAAATCCAGCGTTCTGCGCATCCTAAGCCCAGAAAGAGAGACCCGGAAACGGGAAACGCAGCCTACGCGCCGGAAACGGCGCGTTTTTTTTACGTCCGAACCCACGATGGAATTCCGCATTCTCAATTCTTTATTCTCAATCCGTCTCTTCCCGCGTCCAGTGCCGCCGTCTGGGACGTTGGAGGCGCAGACGCGCAAAGAATTCCGAGAGCAGCGCGGCGCATTCTTCCTCCAGCACGCCGCCGACCACGTCCGGACGGTGGTTGAAGGGCAGGGAAAACAGGTTGACCACGGAGCCGCAGCAGCCGTTTTTCGGGTCCGCCGCCCCATAGATCACGCGCGGAATGCGGGCGTTGATGATGGCGCCGGCGCACATGGGACAGGGCTCCAGCGTCACGTACAGGGTACACTCCCAGAGCCGCCAGCCGCCCAGCGTCTGGCAGGCCGCCCCAATGGCCTCCAGCTCCGCGTGCGCGAGGGCGCTGCGTCCGCGTTCGCGGCGGTTTCGCCCCGTTCCGACCACGCGCTCGCCCAGCGCAACCACGCAGCCGACGGGAACCTCGCCCTCGTCGGCAGCCTGCCGGGCCAGCGTCAGCGCCAGACGCATCATGTCCAGATCGTCCATTTCCACACCTCCCCTTATATCCTATCCCAAGTACCGGTTGTTTACAAGAGAAAAAATGGGAATTCACAAAAAAATTGCAGAAAAGGGCTTGCCAATGAAACAAGATTGTACTATAATGAGATGAATTTCCGAGAAAACGCCGTCTGCTTGCAGACGGACCCCGCTCTGTTTCCCTGCGGCAGCCGTTTTGCGCCGCGCACCGTGGCGCGCATTCCCGGAACACGGCGGACGCATCTTATCTGACGAAGGAAGTGCATTATGTCTACACCCAAAAAGAACCAGAATTCTGCCATGGAGTCAATGACTGCTCCGATCAGCGCCCTGATCGCAAAGGGCAAGAAGGAAGGCATCATCCAGTCGAGCGAGCTGCAAAATGAACTGTCCAAGCTCCCCTGCACCGTGGATCAGATCGAGCAGGTCTACGAGCTGATCGAGTCTCTGGGCATTCAGATCGCCGGCTCCGAGCTGGAGCTGGACGACGACGGGCCGCTGGATTTGCCCTCTCTGGACGCCGAGGAGGAGATGATCGACCCGGTGGAGCTGGCGGCGGAGTATAATCTGGACGATCCGGTTCGTATGTACTTAAAGGAAATCGGGCAGGTTCCCCTTCTGACGCCCGAGGAGGAGACCGAGCTGGCCCAGCGGGTTTCCGAGGGCGACAAGGAGGCCAAGAAAAAGCTGACCGAGGCCAATCTGCGTCTGGTCGTCTCCATCGCCAAGAAGTATTCCGGGCGCGGTCTGCACATCCTCGACCTGATTCAGGAGGGCAACACCGGCTTGATCCGCGCCGTGGACAAGTTCGACCATACCAAGGGCAATAAATTCTCCACCTACGCGACGTGGTGGATTCGGCAGGCCATTACCCGCGCCATTGCGGATCAGGCCCGGACGATCCGCGTCCCGGTCCACATGGTGGAGGTCATCAACAAGGCCACCCGCTGCAACCGCAAGCTGGTGCAGGAGCTGGGCCGCGAGCCCACGCTGGAGGAGATTGCCGACGAGCTGGGCCTGCCCATCGAGAAAATCGTCGAGGCCAACCGCACCGCGGCGGATACCCTCTCGCTGGACACCCCCGTGGGCGACGAGGAGGATACCACCATCGGCTCCTTTGTGGAGGACGACAATACCCCCGGCCCTGCCGAGTCCACGTCCAACACGATGCTGGCCGAGGCGCTGGCGGAGATTCTCGGCACCCTGACGAAGCGCGAGGCCGACGTGCTGAAAATGCGCTTCGGCATGTACGACGGGCGCAACCATACGCTCGAGGAGGTCGGCCAGATCTTCGGCGTCACCCGCGAGCGCATCCGCCAGATCGAGAATAAAGCCATCCGAAAGCTCCGCCACCCCAGCCGCGCCAAGAAGATCAAGGACTTCTACTGCTGAGCGCGCCGTTTCGCAGTTGAAAATGGAAAGTTGAAAATTGAAAATGAATGTGTCTTTCTAACGAATTGCCGCTTGAAAAACGGAAGAGCAGTCTGAAGCTTTCAATTCTCAACACGCAATTCTTTTGATGCGAAAAGCTCCCGCGCCGCGTGAACCGGATGTTCACGCGGCGCGGGCTTTTCTGCGCGGCTTCGCCGCGCCGGGCAAAAACTGCTTGCTTTTTTGATTCACCTGTGTTATTATGTAGCAAGCTAATTAAATGGGCGCAATCGAAATCGGAAGGAGGGATTTCCATGATTCCCGAACAGGCGATTGGGCCGCGGATCAAGCGGATCAGCAACGCCATTGACCGCAAAAGGACGCTCGATCTGGAGGATCTGGAACTGACGTCCTCGCAGGGCATTGTGCTGGGGTTTCTGGTGCGAAACCGGGACGCGGGCGTTTCCCCCGGCGACATCGGCAAGCACTTCGGCCTCAGTCACCCCACGGTGACGGGCATTTTGCAGCGGCTGGAGAGCAAGGACTTCATCCGCTACGCCGAGGACCCATCGGACCGCCGCCGCAAGCGAATCGAGGTCACGGAGCGGGCGCTGGACTGCCACTGCCGCATCCATGAGCGCTTTCTCGAAACCGAGAACCAGCTCACTGCCGGCATGACGGAGCCGGAGCGTGCCAAGCTGCTCGCGCTGCTGGATCAAATGATCGAAAACATGGGGGCGGACCGTGGAGGCTGCCACACAAAGGAGGAACCGAAATGATCAAAAAACTGCTCGCCAGCGTGCGGGAGAATCGACTGCATACGATCCTCACGCCGCTGTTCATGCTGGGCGAGGTGGGGCTGGAGTGTACCCTGCCCATGTTCACCGCAAAGCTGATTAACGCGATGGAAAAAGGCGCGGACAGCGCCGTGATCCTGCGCTACGGCCTGCTTCTGGTGCTGATGGCTATGGGCTCGATGAGCTGCGGCATTCTCTCCGGCTGGTTTGCGGCCTCGGCCGCCGCCGGCTTCGCCCGGAATCTGCGCCACGATCTCTTTGCGCGGGTGCAGAGCTTTTCCTTCGCCAACATCGACCGCTTTTCCACCTCGTCTTTGGTCACCCGCCTGACCACCGACGTGACCAACGTGCAGAACGCCTTTATGATGATCATTCGCACGGCGGTTCGCTCGCCGCTGATGCTGATTTTTGCGATTACCATGTCGATCAATATGGGCGGAACCATCGCGCTGGTGTTCCTGCTGGTGGTCCCGATCCTCGGCTTCGGCCTGTTCTATATTGCAAAACGGGCCATGCCGCTGTTCAAGGCGGTCTTTAAGAAATACGACCGGCTGAACAACTCCGTGCAAGAGAACGTCAAGGGAATGCGGGTCGTCAAGAGCTTCGTCCGCGAGGACTATGAGAAGCAGAAGTTCGGCAAGGCCTCCGAGGACGTGTGCAGCGACTTCACCAAGGCCGAGAAGCTGCTGGCCATCAACAACCCTCTGATGCTCCTGTCCATGTACATCTGCATGAGCGTGATTCCCTGCCTTTCCGCCAAGCTCATCATCTCCTCCGGCGGGGCGCAGATGGAGGTGGGCGACCTCTCCTCGCTGATTACCTATTCGATGCAGATCCTGATGAGCCTGATGATGCTCTCCATGATCTTCGTCATGATTACGATTTCCGGCGAGGCGGCGCGGCGAATCGTGGAGGTGCTCGATACCGCGCCCTCCCTGCACAACCCCGCCGATCCCGTGACCGAGGTGGCGGACGGCTCCATCGACTTTGAGAACGTCAGCTTCAAGTACAATCCCGACGCCGAGCAGTATGCGCTGGCGGACGTGAATCTCCATATCCGCTCCGGGCAGACCGTCGGCATCCTCGGCGGCACCGGCTCGTCCAAGACCACTCTGATCCAGCTGATCTCCCGGCTCTATGACGTGAGCGAGGGCAGCGTCAAGGTCGGCGGCGTGGACGTGCGCGCATATGACATGGCGGCCCTGCGCAATCAGGTTGCCGTCGTGCTGCAAAAGAACGTCCTCTTCTCCGGCACGATCAAGGAGAACCTGCGCTGGGGCGATCCCAACGCCTCCGACGAGGAGCTGGTGCAGGCCTGCAAGCTGGCGCAGGCCGACGACTTCATCACCGCCAACCCCGAGGGCTATGACCGCTACATCGAGCAGGGCGGCGCAAACGTGTCCGGCGGACAGAAGCAGCGTCTCTGCATTGCCCGCGCCCTGCTGAAAAAGCCGAAGATCCTGATTCTGGACGACTCCACCTCCGCCGTGGACACCGCGACCGACGCGCGCATCCGCGCCGCCTTCCGCGACGAGCTGCCGGACGTGACCAAGCTGATCATCGCCCAGCGCGTGGCCTCCGTGCAGGAGGCCGACCTGATTCTGGTCATGGACAATGGGCGCGTGGTTGCGCAGGGAACCCATGAGACCCTGCTGGCGTCCAACGAAATCTACCGGGAGGTCTATACCTCTCAGACGAAGGGAGATGCGGACAATGCCTAAGCCCCAGATGCCGAAGAAAGAAATGCCCAAGGCCCGCAAGGGGACGCTGCCCCGGGTGATCCGCCTTTTGATGGAGGACTACAAGTGGCCCTTCCTGCTTGCTATGCTCTTTATGACCCTCTACTCCGTGGGCAATATCACGCCCTCGATCTTCATCAAGCGCATTTCCGAAATCATTCTCCGCTTTTTCGCAAACCGCGACTGGGAGGCGGCGCGGCCTGAGATTTTCTCCGTCCTGATCGTGATGATCGCCGTCTTCGTCGCAACGATCCTCTTCAATTATCTCTTTGCCCGCCTGATGGCGGTGATCACGCAGGGCTTTCTGGACAAGATGCGCAAGCGCATGTTCAACAAGATGCAGAGCCTGCCCATCAAGTACTTTGACGCCCACGGCCACGGCGATATCATGTCGCACTACACGAACGACATCGACACCCTGCGGATGCTGGTGAGCCAGAGCCTGCCCCGGATTCTGCAATCCGGCGTGATGCTGGTGGGAATGCTGGGCATTATGCTCTACTACTCCATGAACCTCATGGTCGTGGTGCTGGTGGGCGTGTTCGGCATGACCGTTGCCGTCAAGCGGATCGGCGGCAAATCCGCCGCCAACTTCATTCGCCAGCAGAAGTCCATCGGCAAGCTGGAGGGCTTCGTGGAGGAAATCATGAACGGGCAGAAGGTGGTCAAGGTCTTCTGCCATGAGCAGGCCAGCGCCCGCGACTTTGACGCGGTGAATGACCAGCTCTGCGAGGACGCCACCAAGGCCACCCGCTTCTCCAACATCCTCGGCCCTGTGATGAACAACATCGGCAACATGCTCTATGTGATTATCGCCATTGTCGGCTCCTTCTTCATCGCCCTGAAGACCCCCAACGCCTCGCTGGACGGTTTGCTCCACGGCACCTTCGGCTCTGTGCTGGGCGTGGCGGTTGTGATTTCCTTCCTGAACATTGCCAAGCAGTTCACCGGTCAGGTCAACGGCATTGCCCAGCAGTTTAACGCCATCGTCATGGCGCTGGCGGGCGCGGACCGCATCTTCCGCCTCATGGACGAGCCGCCCGAGGCCGACGAGGGCTACGTCACGCTGGTGAACGCCGAGAAGCTGCCCGACGGCAGCCTCCGCGAGACGGATCACCGCACCGGCGTCTGGGCGTGGCGGCATCCTCACAAGGCCGACGGAACCGTGACCTATCAGAAGGTGGAGGGCGACGTGCGGCTGTTCAACGTGGACTTCTCCTACGTGGAGGGCAAGCCGGTGCTGGAGGACGTCACCCTCTGGGCCAAGCCCGGCCAGAAGATTGCCTTCGTCGGCGCGACCGGCGCGGGCAAGACCACCGTGACCAACCTGATCAACCGCTTCTATGACATTGCCGACGGCAAGATCCGCTATGACGGCATCAATATCAATAAGATTCGCAAGCCCGATCTGCGCCGCTCGCTGGGCGTCGTGCTGCAGGACGTGAATCTCTTTACCGGCACGGTGATGGAGAACATCCGCTACGGCAAGCTGGACGCCACCGACGAGGAATGCGTCAAGGCCGCCAAGCTGGCCAACGCCCACGACTTCATCACCCGT
>CACXHI010000246.1 GCA_902767395.1 Oscillospiraceae bacterium | reverse complement strand
TGTTTCCCGCGCCCGGGCGGCCGGGTGTGAAGGACTCTGGTACAAGGAGTCCGCCGTTGGTTTGGTGGACGCGATGAATCGCATCATAGACGGGCAGACGGTTTTCCCGGAGCAGGAGGATCTGCCGAGCGTCTGCCTCGGAAGGATTCAGAGCAGCAGTATTACAGATCGGGAGCTGCAAGTACTTCGCCTGCTGGCCGAGGATAAGAGCTACAGCGAAATTGCTGCCCAGATGGGAGTCAGCGTCAACACGGTCAAGGACCATATCAAGCGTTTGTGTGCAAAAACGGACCTCAGTATCCGGCAGCTTGTCATCGCGGCAGTCGAAAACAGGCTGATTATGCCGAATTATTAGGGGCATTTCATTCAAAATCAAGAAGCTGTGCTTCTGATTGATAACAATTCTTGGAGGTTTAGAACATGAGAAAAACGTATGCGTACAACTCAATTATCATTGGTGTGTTGGTCGGCATCCTGGCCTATGCTTCGACGGAGAGCGCGATCCTCGGAATCGGCGCCTGCCTCGGCGTCTCCATCGTGGGCTTTATTGTGATCCGGCTGATTGAAAACGCCGTGGACAAAGGCGTGGACAAAGCCGTGGACGCCGCCGGGAGAGCGTGGCAGGAGCACAAACAGAAGAAGGGACAGTGATGGTCTGACTGAGAGGGATCGTTGTGATGAAGAGAATGATTACTGTTCTCCTTGCGCTTGGAATGCTTGCACTCCTGCTTTCTGCCTGTGGTGCGGGCTCTTCGCCGGAACGCGTAGTGAAAACATACTTCGAGGCTGTCAAGGCAGGTGATTTGGAAAAAGCAATTTCATGCTTTCAACCTTCTGTGCAGAGGCAGTATGAGGCTGCCACCTCGTTGTCTGACTCCTTGATCGGTGCGTTTGGAGTCAACATAGACAGCAGCACCCTGTTGGGTGGGCTGGTCGGAATGGTGAACAGCGATACCTATCGGGATTATGAGTTCCAAGTTTCCGGAGTTCGTCAGAGCGGTGATACCCGCGCTGTGGTTGAGGTGGTTGTCAGGATCGGTGGGAACGAAACCGGTACGGCAACAGTGCAGTGTGTCCGTATCGACGGACAGTGGTATCTCGAAAAGTAAGGAGGTTTTGAAATGGACGGATCGATCTGGATCGTGCTTGTCGTATCAGCGGCTTTGTTTGGCGTGATTATCTATTTTTCTATGAAGAAGCATAAGCAACTGGTTTCGGATGGAAAGATTATCAGCCGCCGTGCGGGTTTTATGGAAAACGCGGAGGAATTTACGCTGACGGCAGTTGACCCCGCGAGGGTGACGGAGGGCGTAAGGAACATGGACTACGCCGCCATGCATACCGGCATGAAGGGCAGCAGCGAACAGCAGCGGTTTGATTTCACCGGGAACGGGTGGTCTGCGCGGCTCGTCAGGCTGTCTGCCGACGAAGCAAAGACGGTTTATCGCTTCGCCTTCACGGGTTGGAAGACGCGCAACGGACTGCCGCAGGACGCGCTGAACATGAATCAGTTGACGACTGCCGTGGAAAAGCTGTTTTTCAGTCTCGACCCCAACACGCTCGTCCGCGAAGTGCCGCTGGAGCTCAAGACGAAGCACAGCATTCTTTAGAGATGATGGAGAAAGAAAGATGAAGAAGCTTTTTCCACTGTTTATCTGTGCGATTTTTGTTTTTGCCCTGTCAGCATGTGGAGAAAGACAAAAAGCACAGGAACTCTATGATGCAATCGGCTCGATCTCGTTTCAAAATGTAATCTGCTATAAAGAGTTCAACGGCGGAACGAGGTAAAAGAAAGGAGAATCCCATGTCACAGGGCGAAATGATCGCAATTTTCGTTGGAGGAATGACCCTGCTGATGCTCCTTGTGGGCTGGATCGGCAACAAGGTCGTGGATAAGACCTCCGACGCCGTTCACAATCGGGCCGTTCGCAGGCAGACTCAGGAAGCACCCGCCAAGCAGGAATCCTTGGCGGAGCGTTTAGAGAAAGGAAGAAAGCTGTGAAAAAAATCA
>CACXHI010000245.1 GCA_902767395.1 Oscillospiraceae bacterium | reverse complement strand
TCGTTTACATCGCGCAGCCGGGCGGATTGCTTGTTGATATAGAATTCGTTCTCGCCGGAGCGGTAATAGCGGCGTGTGACCATGACTTCGTCGCTGTCGATCATAAAATAGCGATCAGAGTTGTCGAAAATCAGGCTCGCTTCGGCAAATCCGAGCTGCGGACGCTTCAGCGTCCCGCCGAAAATCACGTCCTCCATTTTCGCGCCGCGCAGGGACTTGGAGCTCTGTTCGCCCATCACCCAGCGAATGGCGTCGGAGATATTCGATTTTCCAGAGCCATTTGGACCGACAATTGCGGTGATGTCGCCGTCGAATTGCAGGCGGAGCTTATCGGGAAAGCTCTTGAAGCCCTGAAGGTCAAGTGATTTCAGGTACACTGGATATACTCCTACTCATAGAAATTCACTATATTATAGCAGAATTCCCATCTTATTGCAAGATGGGAATTCCGTTTTCCGATTCGTTTTTTATGTTTTTTCGGCTTTCTCTATGACTGTATCCGAAAAATCATACTTCCTTAATAATTACTATTGCCCGATGGGATAGACGATGCCCGTCATCGTATAGCAATCCACGCCGTTCACGTTGCGCGCCCGGGAAAACCGTATGTAACTGCACGTACCGAACGCATCTTCAAGCTGCGCCGTCACCGTATCGTAGAAATCAGCCTCGTCCTCATAAACGGCGGCAGCCACAGTGACGTTGAAGGCGTAGTAAGTGTTTCTTTCCGTCGCTTTGGCGGCGAGGGCAACCATGTAGGCGGTAACCTCTTCGCCGCTTTCAAGCAGACAATCGTGCGTGCCGTCGTAAGAGGCCAGCACCTCAGCGTCGAAGTCTCCGGGGTGATAATCGTCGGAGGCGCAATAGGCATCGTCCAGTAAATTTGCATAGACCTCCGCATGGCGGTCTTTGGAGTAGCCTACGCAGAAATCACGGTACAAGGTGCATTCGTGCCCCTCCATGAAGGGAGAGCCGGCAAACGCGTAGGTTCCGTCAATCAGGTAGTCGCATCCATCAATTCGGACGTAGCTGTAGGAGTGCGTACCAATGGTCCCCGTGTACTGGCCAGGGCCTTCGCAATCATATTGACTGCGGCCAACGATGCTGTCATCCTTGTTTACCACACGGGTAATATCCAACCCTTCGAGGCCGAGCAGAAGCGTGATGGCCTTGGCGTAACCGTAGCAGGCTGCATTGCCGTAAAGCAGCGCGCCTTCGGCACGGAAGGAAACCAACATGGCGCTGAGCATATCCGATTCGGTTTCCGGAGCGGGAGAGTTGCCGGCCCAGGTCTCGCCGGAATAGTCGTAGGTCACGTGGCTTTCAATGTAATAGTACACGTTGTACATTTTCTGGAACGGAGTCATACTGTCGTCACAGCAGGAAACGAGGATCTCCTTCGCGCGCTCCAGCACGGCCTCCACAGGGCTGTCTGCAACAGGTGCAATGGCATAGCCGTGCGTCAACGCCCAGATCGCCTGTTCAGAGTTATACACAGCAATGCCGTTTACGTCGTCGATTCTGGAAAACGCATAGTCCGCAGGGCGCGTAGAATCCGTATGCGCAAACTCCAAGTGGGTGGGGATCAGCGCCGTGGGCGTGACGGACGTCAGCGTGTCGCTGTAATACTTGACAATAATCTGAATGTAACCATCGGCCAGCGCCTGCCCCTGTATGGACATACAGCCGCCCGCAAAGCCGCTTTCAAAATACAGTCTGTTCAGTGTTTCTTCCAGATCGCCGTAATCGTAGTTGACTTTGATCACCATGCTGCTGCGACCGTAGAACAGATGATAGTCTACCTCCTCCAGAAGTTCCTCGAACGAGGCGACGCCTGCGACATAGGTGTGTGGCAGAAGATTCTTCAAAACCTGTCCCTTGTAAGCAAGGCCGATCTCAATGCTGCTTTGCGTTTCGTTTTCAGCTTTCAAATTGTCGATCAGGTCGTCCACTACCTTCTGCGTGTAGGACGCGTCGCCCCACGCCATCGGAGAACCTGCCGCAACGGTTACGGGCACTTCCACGGTCACGCCGCCGCATTCCACCGTCACAGACGTGGTATCTGTGCTCAGTGCCGTGTCCGGATAAGTGCAGGAAGTCAGAAGGGTTTCCTCCGATCCCTTTGTGCCGCGCAGAAGAATGCCGACAGGGTCGAAGGTTTCACCTGCTACGTAGGTCATGCGCACGGGGGCATGGACCATCGTTACCGCGTCGAACTGTGCCGTGGGCGCATCGACGTTGGGCTCGCTGCCGCTGGGATCGCCGCTGCCGGAAGAGGCGGTTGCTGCTGCCGACACGGTAACGGCCTGCGACACGGTCAGGCCCTTATAGCTGACGATCACGGCGGCCTCGCCCTCAGCCAGCGTCGTCTTATCCACCGTATAGGCCGTGATTTCGGTTTCCGTGCCGTCGGAATACACACCCATCACAATCATGCCCGTTTTGTCGAAGCTTTCTCCTGCGGCGTACGACGTTTTGGCAGGTTCCTGCGTAATCTTCAAGGAGGTCAGTTCGGAAGCTTCCATCGGGTCGGTCTTTCCACAGGCGGTGCAACAAAAAAGGACGGCGCTCAAGAGAAGCAGAACTGTCAGAAAGGGTTTTTTCATAGTCATTTTTCCTCTATTCGTGTTTTTTCGATGCAATACGCGTTTGGGGTCGATCAATAGACCGCGAAATAATCCTTGTAATTTCTCCATGTGTAGTTGCTGCGGAATTTATTGATTTTGGCTGCGGGAATCAACAGTTTTACTGCGGCGGGAGCGCCGTCCATCAGCCCCTCGGCGGGAACAAAGGATCGGCTCGGTTCCGTGAGGCCGAGATACACCTTTTCCAACGCGGGGCAGCCCGAAAAAATCCCGGTATCAAAGATCGTATAGCAAGCCGGAATCTCCAGTTCCGTCAGTTGCCCACACCCGGAAAGGAACCCACTCTTCAGCCCCACGATGGGACGCCCGTTGGAACGCTCGGGCAGGTGAATTGACGTCTCGCCCTTATACGCGTCCTTGATGGCCGAGAGGTAGAGCATCCCACCCTCCTCTGTTATCACAAACATGATTTCTTGATGATCGTCAGTTTCCTGCGGCGTGCCGTCCTCGTCAATCTTTGCCAGCGGCGGGACCTCGATATTTGTGGGCGTGTCGATGCCAAGCTGCTCTTTAAGCAGGACGATTTGCCGGACGGTGTGCAAAACCGCACCGGTATCGTTCAGGTGGAAGTTGGTATCGTAGAAGTAGCCCGGCTCATAGGTAACGTCTGCGATACTGCCCAGTACCGTGCATCCCAGCTTTTCCGCAACGTATCGTTCAAACGAGGCGGCCTCCTCCGGCGTGAAGCTTACCGCCGCCGCGTTGGTGGGAGAAAAAGCAAAGTACACCTCCGCGCCCCTGGCCCGCACTGCCTTGACATAAGCAGCCATATCCGCGAAAAACGCCTCGTCATAAAGATCGGAGAGCGTGACGGGTTGGCTCTTGTCAAAGCCGCCCGGCATGATGTTGCCCGTGCGCGGGTAGTCGATATCGCCGTACTCGTTGAGTGAGGAACGCGCGTAGAGTTCTCCCTCCGCCGCACCTTCGGCGTTTCGCATCCTCCATTTGTTCCACAAAAAGTCGAAGTAATTGTACGCCATGGACTCTTTCTCGTCCCAAGAGAGCGAGCAAATCATACTCCGCTCCTCGTTTACGGATTCCCACAAAACGTCGGCATTGAAGTACTCCGAATAGGTTTGCGCGTTCAGCTCCGGCGCCAGCACCACGACGTCTTCCCGCTCCACGCCGTCAAGAGAGAGCTCGGTCATCACGCGTGTACCAAGCGAAGCGTACATTCCGAAATTCACTGCATGATAACCGAGCTCCCGTTCAATGAGATCGCATCGCAGGCCGAAAGGAAGACTGCTCCCTCCCACAAATATGATTTTTTGACCTTTTGTCTCCGTTAGCCGGTGGTATTTATCCACAAGCGCTGCGTTGAAGGAATTGTGATAGTTGTTGTGTGCCCGCTCGCCCACCACAGCAAAACCGACGAACGGCAGCATGGCCAGCAGAAGATAAAGCGCGAGGTACCGTAAAATCTTTTTCATGTCACGCACCTGTCAGAACTGAAAGTAGATGAATGCGGACTCCACGTCCGCAGCGTTGAGGTGGATGAAGCTGCCGATCGTCGCCCAAAGCATCAAGCTATAAAGCGCCGTGCGGCCAATCCGTGCAAGGACAGCCCCCTTGCCTTCACGCGGCCGATATAGCCATACGAAGCATTTTTCATAATACGCAAACAGAATCAGCACCGCAGCAAGGAACATAACGTGAAAGACAGAGAGATGGAAGAACTGCCAAGTTGCCCTGAAAAAAGGAATCGTAAACCGCCACTGCGTAAACAACTTGCGGTAGGCAACGCCCGCCTCGGCAAGACTGTTGCTGCGAAACATCATCCATGCCAGTGTGATGAGCACCAGCGTCAGCACGTGGCGTGCCACCCGTGCAGTGCGGCGCGGCTTCGGGGCGTTCGCTCCCTCCGCCTTCCACCTTTGGCTGTTCGCCGTTGGCCTTTTTCTGCCCGTAATCAGGCGTTCCGCAATGCGGAACAGGGCAAGCAACAGCCCCCACAGCACAAAAGTCAGGTCGGCGCCATGCCACAATCCGCTCAATAGAAACACGATCAGAATATTCAGACACCAACGCGAAAGCGATACCCGACTGCCGCCAAGAGGATAATAAACATAATCACGGAACCAGGAGGAGAGCGTGATATGCCACCGGTTCCAGAACTCTTTGATGGACGCGGCGCCGTACGGGTGATTGAAATTGCTCGTCAACCGGATGCCGTAGATCTGTGCAATTCCCTTTGCAATGTCGCTGTATCCCTTGAAGTCCCCCAGAATCTGCACGGAAAACAGCGCAGTCGCTATGGCCAGTGCAAGGCCGTTGGCGCTGTTGACATCCTCATACACACAGTTGACCAGCACACCCACCATATCCGCCACGGCCACCTTTTCAAAAAAACCGATGATCATCATTTTGACGCCGGAAATCACGTTTTCAGCGTCAAACCGGTGCTCCGCTTTCAGCTGTGGCAAAAGGTCGCCCGGCCGCTCAATCGGCCCCGCCAGCAGCTGTGGAAAGAAGCTGACGAACAGCGCATAGAGGAATAGGCTGCGCTCCGCCGCAATCTTGCCGCGGTACACGTCCGCTACGTAGGAAAAGGTCTGGAACGTGTAAAAAGAGATGCCAACAGGCAGTAGAATATCCAGATGGAAGGAGAATTGCCGCCCCGTGGCGAGTCCAAGCAAAGCGGCCGCTCCATCCGCGAAAAAGTTATAGTATTTGAAGAAAAAGAGAAACGAGAAAATCACTGCGGAGGACACGATCATCGTCAGCTTGCGACGCGAGGGACACCGCTCCATAAGCAGGCAGGCAGCATAGGAAACAAGCGTGGTGAAAAGGATCAACGTGACGAGCATGGGATTCCACCACATATAAAAAAGATAACTGGCCGCCAGCAGAATATAATTTTTTGCCGCCTGCGGAACGGCAAAAAAGAGCGCGCTCACCACCACAAAAAACAGCAGGAACGGAATAGAATTGAACAACATAGCGACTCCCTGTCACAACATGGACATTTTTTGTCGAATTGAAAAACATTATGAAAAAAAGCACGCCGCGGCGTGCTTTTTTCATGGTGGAGACTGCTGGACTCGAACCAGTGACCTCCTGCGTGTGAAGCAGGCGCTCTAACCAGCTGAGCTAAGCCTCCGTACGCATGGTATTATAGCACATAATTCTGAAAAATCAAGAAAAACTTTTCAAAATTTCAAAAGTGTTTTCTGGGACGATTCTTGACAATTACGGTTTGCATTTTGACATGGAATGTGCTATAGTAGGGTGAAACAAAAAAGAGGAAGGGCGCTATGGAATTCATTACCCATTCTGCTGCCGAAACAGAGGCACTGGGGGCGAAGCTCGCCGCGGTTTTGCGTCCCGGCGACGTGATTGCCTACCGGGGAGATTTGGGCGCAGGAAAGACCGCGTTTACGCGGGGGCTTGCGCGGGGACTCGGTGTGAACGAGTCCGTCACCTCCCCCACGTATACGCTTGTCAACGAATATCTTGGCGGGCGACTGCCGCTGTTTCACTTTGACATGTATCGGCTCCATGACGCGGAGGAACTGTTTGACCTTGGCTGGGAGGACTATTTGACCCGGCAGGGGGTTTGCGCGGTGGAGTGGAGCGAAAACGTCTGGGAGGCGCTGGAGAATCCGATCACGGTGCAAATCATCCCCGATGCGATAGAAGCGTCCTGGCGCCGCATCACCATCACAGGAGGACGAACCGATGCGAATTTTAGCCTTTGAGACCTCCGCCAAGGCCGCCTCCGCAGCGCTGCTGACCGACGGAAATCTGACCGGAGAGTTTTTTCAAAACAGCGGTGAAACGCACAGCCGCACCGTAATGAAGCTGGCGGAGGATTTGCTGCAAAGCTGCGCGCTCTCCCCTGCCGACGTCGATTTCGCGGCATGGGCCAACGGCCCGGGAAGCTTTACCGGCGTCCGGATCGGCGCAGCGGCTGCGAAAGGGTTCTGCTGGGGCAACTCGATCCCCGGTCTGCCTGTTTCCACGCTGGAGGCAATGGCGTGGAACGTTGTCGATCTGGACGGCGTAATCTGCTGCTGTATGGACGCCCGCCGCAGTCAGGTTTACAACGCGCTGTTTCGCGCTGAGCGCGGTCAAATCAACCGTCTTTGTGAGGATCGGGCCGTTTCTCTGGAGGCGCTGGAGGCGGAGCTGCAGCGTTTTGACGAGCCGATTCGGCTCGTCGGTGACGGGGCGCTTCTGACGTGGAATACGCTCTGTGACCGCTTGGAGCATCTGATTCTGATTTCCGAGCATCTGCGGCAGCAGCGGGCCGCCGGTGTCGCGCTGGCCGGCTGGCAGGCCGTGTTGCAGGGCAAGGCGAAAAGTGCCGCTCTGTCTGTCCCTAATTATCTACGTCTCTCGCAGGCTGAACGCGAGAGGCTGGAAAAAGAAAGAATAAAAGGAGAATGAATATGGGTTCGTTACATGTATTGGAGCATCCGCTGATTCAGCATAAGTTGGCCTTGCTTCGGGACAAAAACACCGGTGTTAAGGAATTCCGCGAGCTGGTTGGAGAAATCGCGCAGCTCATGTGCTATGAGGCCACCCGCAATCTGCCGACGGAAGAGGTCGAGGTCGAAACGCCGGTTGCAAAGGCAACCGTTCGGATGCTTGCCGGCAAAAAACTCGCAATCGTCCCCATTCTTCGCGCCGGACTCGGCATGGTGGACGCGATCATCGACTTGATCCCCTCCGCAAAGGTCGGCCACATCGGCCTGTACCGTGACCCCGAGACACATCTGCCCGTGGAATACTACTGCAAAATGCCTCCCGATATCTCGGAGCGCCAGGTGTTCATCGTGGATCCCATGCTGGCGACCGGAGGCAGCGCCTCGGCAGCCATCACCATTCTCAAAGAAAAATATGGCTGCAAGCACATTATTTTGATGGATCTGATTGCCGCGCCGGAGGGCGTTGCTGTGATTCGCAGGGATCACCCCGACGTGGATCTCTTCGTGGCGGCTGTGGACGAGCGGCTCAATGAGCACGCCTACATCATTCCCGGCTTGGGCGACGCCGGCGACCGGATTTTCGGAACCAAATAAAATGGAAGTTCTTCTTTCAATTGCAGTTGCTCTGCTGGCGGGACTTTTAATGTCCCGTGTTGTCAAGCCCCTGAAGCTGCCTGCCGTCACCGGCTATCTGATTGCCGGTCTGCTGATTGGCCCCTTCGCCCTCGGTGCAATCGGCGTGGACGGGATCGGCTTTACCGACTTCGACAAAGTTGCCGTTCTCAAGCCGATCTCCGACGTGGCGCTGGGCTTCATTGCCTTTGCCATCGGCAATGAGTTTCGCCTGAAGCAGCTCAAAACCATTGGCCGACAGGCTACGATCATTGCGGTTTTTCAGGGATTGGCAGCGACGGTGCTTGTGGATCTGGGCCTTCTCGGCCTGCATCTGCTGATGCCGGACAAAATCAACGTTGCCGACTGCATCACCCTCGGCGCGATTGCAACGGCCACGGCCCCTGCCGCCACCTTGATGGTCGTCAATCAGTATAAGGCCAAGGGTCCGCTGGTTGACATCCTGCTTCCCATCGTTGCGCTTGACGACGCCGTGGGCCTCGTGGTCTTTGCCATCAGCTTCGGCATTGCCAAGAGCCTGATCAGCGGCGCAGGCGTCAGTCTGATCTCCGTTTTGCTGAATCCACTGCTTGAGGTCTTTGCGTCCTTGTTGCTCGGCACTGTGCTCGGCCTGATTTATACATGGCTCGAACGCTTCTTCCATTCTCGCAGCAAGCGACTTTGTGTTGCGATTACCTTCGTCATCTTTGCAGTCTCCCTGTCCATGCTCCACTTTGATTTTGCAGGCTCAGACGTTGAGATTGGCTTCTCTCCCCTGCTGGTTTGCATGATGATGGCGACAATCTTCTGCAACATCTGCCCCAGCTCTGAAGAGCTGATGGCAAAAACCGATCGCTGGACCGCTCCCCTGTTCGTGCTGTTCTTTGTCATCAGCGGCTCGGAGCTGGATCTTTCGGTGTTCCGCGACTGGGTTGCCGTTCTCGTCGGCGTGGCGTATATCGTCCTGCGTTCCACAGGTAAGATCGCAGGCGCGTCCATTTCTTCAAAAATGACACATTGCAGCCCGATGATCCAAAAATGGCTCGGGATTACGCTTCTTCCCCAGGCAGGCGTTGCGCTGGGTATGTCCATCACAGTTTCCACACAGCTTGGCCCGGACGGTGCCGTAATTCGTTCCATCGTGCTGTTTTCCGTGCTGATTTACGAATTGGTCGGCCCGATGCTGACGAAGATCGCGCTTACCAAGGCCGGAGAAATTGCTCCGAAGGAGCTGAATCCGCCACACCCGGAGCAGAAGCGCCACAGAGCGAAGGCGTAAAACTTTTTGAAAGCCGCTAATCCACAAGAGCCATTTCTGTGCGCAGTTCAGCGCACAGAAATGGCTCTTGAAATTCCCCGCTGCATTCAACTGTAAAAAGAGATCCCATCCACAAAGGACAGGACCTCTCTGGAGCGGGTGACGAGGCTCGAACTCGCTACCTCCACCTTGGCAAGGTGGCGCTCTACCGGATGAGCTACACCCGCAAGCAACGTGTGTATTATAGCATAATTTTTTCGTTTGTCAATCTTTTTTTATCGGTTTTCTAAAAAAGTTTTGATGCTTTCTCTCAATCGGTTTTGCTTCGAATGAAAAGAAGGAACTGCCGCAAGTTCCTTGAACTGCGGCAGTCCCTCGAATGCTTTGGATGCTTACTTGTCGCCTGCACCCTGCTCAAGTGCGCGATAGATGTAAAGGACCGTGGAAGCGCGGGTACACGGCGTATCGTAGTGGAAGCAGCCGTCTTCTCCCTGCTCCACGCCGTTCTCATAAGCCCAGATCGCTGCGTTCCTGTACCACTTGCCGCTGCTCACGTCGGAATATGGATTCTCAGCGGTGTATCCGGGCTTACCAAGCGCCGCGTAGAGGAAGGTCAGCATTTCCGCACGGTTGCAGGTCTTGTTGGGAGAGAACTTGTTGTCGCCGGTGCCGACGGTGACGCCATTCTCAACGGCCCAGAGGATGGGCTTGGCGTACCACTTTTTCATCTTGACGTCCGTAAACGGGCTGGTCGCAGTTTTTGGTGCGGGCTTATCCTCAGCGGCCCACAGGAAGGTCATCGCCTGCGCGCGAGTAACGATCTCATCCGTGCCAAAATGCGCAGCGTCCATACCGGCCGTGATCTGGTACGGCAGATGGGAGTAAGCCCAGTCAATGGCCTCATGCTCTGGCGTTTCAACCTCCGGCATATCCACAAAATGTGCACACGGACACGGGAGCGCCTCGACAGCAAGTGTCTTGGTATCAGTGTACTCGACACCGTTGAACGTGACCATTGCAGTCAGAGTCTTCTCCCCGGCAACGTGGGGGCGAGCCTCTGCGGTAAGTTCCTCGTCGATCTCGCCATCCGCAACGGTCTGCACGTCGCCGCACTCGCAGGCAAAGGTTGCCGTTGCGGAGGTGCAGTCGTTCGCCCAATGCCATGCCTTCAGGGTGTAATTGTGGCCAGTGGCGGGCACGATGTTGTCGGTATAGCTGTCTCCGCAGCGAGTACAGGTATAGGTGGTATATCCGTTCTCCGTGCAGGTCGGCTTCGTCACTTTTCCGGCATAGTCGTGGCCGAGAGCGGCAATCGGCTCAGTCTCGCGGAACGAGCAGACGGTACAGATGCGATAACGCAGGCCATTTTCTGTGCAGGTCGGTTTCGTCTGCGTGTTCCACGCTCCGAAGACGTGATTCTCACAAACAACCTTGTCCTTCGGTTCCGTGGTGTACCACGTTGTCCCCTCCGACGCCGCGTAGAGCGTAATCGGCGTCTGACTTCCGCTGGTATAGCAACCAAACTGGTTCCGCGTCGCCTGATACTGGACACTGCGCGCGGAATACTCGGCGTTCGTCATAACCGGTCCCTGCGCGCTCATGGAGAAGCTCCATCTGGTCTTGTCGGTCTTGGCCGAGGAGAAGGTCGTCAGGGTATCCGAATTCAGATTCATCGCAAGATAGTAGTTATAATTCAGCATTTTGACGGTATAGGTTCCACCTTCGGTCGCCGTCACCTCGTAAACCAGTGTTTCCGGGACGTTCTGCAGAACGCCGTTCTCCACGACGCATCCTGCCTCCGCCAGATCGACAGAGGCCTTGCTGGAGGAGATCGAGGAGCTCACAACGGAGCCGCTGGCGTCGAGTGCCTTCTGATCCTGATAGGCGATCACGTAACGGCCCTCCCAGGAAGCAGGCGCCTCCGTCACACGCGCAAACTGGTCGCCATCCTGCCCGTTCTCCGCAATAAAGTAGCAGAACAGCGCGTAGAGCGTTGCTTCCTTTTCCGTCAACACAAGCTCCGATCCGGCTCGGACGAACTCAGGAGAATTCTTTGCATCCTCGGCGATCGGCGCAGCGGTCCAGCCGAGGAATTGATACCGATGTGCATCGGCTGTCACATCGCCCTCCGGCGCGGGCAGAACGGCCGCGTCTCCAAGGTAGCCGGAAAGATCCGCACAGGTCATCCCCACCGGAACCGCAAAGTGCAGAACCGCAGTTTCCTTGGGCGCAAAATTGATCTGTACGGTGCAGTTGGCAGCAGGCGTTACCGTGAACACACAGCCGTCCTGCACGACCGCGGCCTCCCCCTTTGTCACCTCATAGCCGGCAACCAGATAGCCCTCCGCAGGGGTTGCGGTGATCGTATGCCCGGAAAGAGAAACCGTACCCCATGCAGTGTTGTTGCTGACTGCCGTGATCTCATAGGAATTGAAGAGCGCCCACGTGGAATTGACTCCATGAACCTTATCCACGTTGCCGTGACCGGGATATGCGTCCTCGGAAGAAACGCAGATCGGGAACGCAACCTTGTTGGCTTTTGCCTGTGCTTCACTGAGGTAGCTGTACGCAGGATCCCAATTGCCATACTGGCTCTTGGTCTTCGATACGGCGGTTGCAAAATCGTCGCCGTCCTTCAGGCAGCCGAGAATGGACTGCATATAGGTTTTCTCGCCCGAGAAGGTCACCGACTGGGAATACCCCCAAGCGGTTTCCACGCCGTGCTCGCGCAGGGCCTTGTGCATCCCGTCCGTCGCCATTCCGAGACAGATTCCCATGTACAGCAGGCTGTGGGGCGCGTCGGTCTGCATGTGATTTGCAATGCAGGTGCCGCTGACGTACGCATAGCCGGGTCCCTTCATGCAGTGATAGTAGGTTCCATAAGGGCCGTTCTGCGGCGCGGTATCCTGTGAGGTGATGCCGGCGCTGGTAATCAGACAGAGATAGGAACAGTTGGCGCGAGAGGTGTAGTCCTCATAGCTGCCGGAATAGTCCGTAGTCCCGTGGGAGTCGAACACCACAATGCCGCACTCCGACATTGCCTTTGCAATGTTGTCGATGGTAGCGTTGTACATGGTGTAGCGCCGACCTTCGCCGCCAGTCGCCTCGTTCAAGGCTTGCCACATGGCCTTATAGGCGGGCGAGTAGCTGTTGAAGGAGGAGTCCTCGTAGTTTGAGGTAGACTCCCAATACGGCTGAATCAGGCCGATGTTCGGCAACGTGGGAGAACCGCCGCTAACGGTATCGCGCACCTGCTGCGCAAGCTGCGCCGCCTCCAGCTCGGCAGCGCGAATCTGCTCGGGCGTCGGATCGTTCTCCCGGTTGTGCAGCTCGGCCTCCATTCTGGGATCAAAGCAGCAGGGAATGCCAACCGTCGTCTGCCAGACCAGAAAATAACCGTTCTGCTGGAGCGTCCCCTTCTGATAGGTTTCGGAGGACTCGACAGCCTGGATCACCTGCGGAATCAGATTGATATAATCCTGCTCTGTCATCCGGCCGATGCCGCCCTTCGTTTTGGCGACAGATTGCTCAACCTGACTGATTTTGCCAAATACGTCTGCATCAATAGCAGCGTTGTCAGCCTCGGTAAAAACGTAAATCTGCGCCTCTGCTTCGATGTACTCCCTGCTGACAGCGGAAGCGACAGGGAGCATTCCTGTCATCAGGAGCATCAAGAGCGCAAGAAACAATGACATCAATCGTTTCATATACGACCCCCCTTTGGTTTTTGTTAGATCATTATACCATAAGGGATCCGGAAAAGCAATGGACTTTCAACACTTTTGACAAATTCTATCTTTCCTGCTCCGTATTTTTCTCAAAACAGATTGCCTTTTCTTTCCAAATACTGTATAATAACGGTGTGAAAAAGAACAGAATCCAGAAAAACCGGAAGGAGTATCTTATGAAGAAGCCTATCGTATTGGTTATCATGGACGGCGTAGGAAAAGGCGACGGCGGACCCGGCGACGCAGTCGCGCAGGCGAATACCCCAAATTTAGACAAGCTCTTTGCAACCTGCCCTTTTACGTGGCTCAAGGCTCACGGCACGGCTGTGGGTCTTCCCTCGGATAAGGACATGGGGAACTCTGAGGTCGGACACAACGCCCTTGGCTGCGGCCAGATCTACGCACAGGGCGCGAAGCTGGTGCAGGAGTCCATCGAAAGCGGAGCGTTGTTTGGATCAAAGGCTTGGCAGTCGCTGAGCTCCAACTGTAAAACGCACGGACGCACCATGCACATGATCGGTCTGCTCTCCGACGGCAATGTGCATTCCCATATCAACCATTTAATTGCCATGCTGCGAAAAGCACGGGAGGAGGATTTGCACAAGGTTCGCGTCCATATTTTACTGGACGGACGCGACGTTGACGCGACCTCTGCGCTTCTGTATGTGGATCAGCTTGAAACCGTTCTCGCAGAGCTCTCTGACGAAACGCACGACTACCGGATTGCCTCCGGCGGTGGCAGAATGACCATTACCATGGACCGCTATGAGGCCAACTGGGGCATGGTTGAGGCCGGCTGGAAAACCCACGTTCTGGGTGAGGGCCGGCAATTTGCCACGGCACGGGAGGCAATCGAAACCTATCGGGCTGAGACCGGTGTAAACGATCAGGATCTGCCCGCGTTTGTCATTGCCAAGGATGGCGTCCCGGTGGGCAGAATCGAAAACGGTGATTCGGTCATTCTCTTCAACTTCCGGGGCGACCGGGCGCAGGAAATCTCGATTGCTTTCGAGAAAAAGGATTTCACAAAATTTGACCGCCCCGGTTATACCGGCGTCGAGTTTGCCGGAATGCTGGAATACGACGGGGATTTGAAGATTCCGAACCAGTATCTTGTCCAACCGCCGGTCATCAAAAACACACTGACAGAGGTTCTCTGCGCCGCGGGTATCCGGGAATATGCCGTGTCTGAGACGCAGAAATACGGCCACGTCACCTATTTTTGGAACGGAAACCGCTCTGGGAAGGTGGACGAATCACTCGAAACGTATGAGGAGGTTCCCTCAGACGTGATTCCCTTTGAGTTGGCGCCCAAAATGAAGTCTGAAGAGATCACACAGAAACTGATTGCAGCCATGGCCTCTCATCAATACGGTTTCCTGCGCTGCAATTATCCCAACGGCGATATGGTGGGACACACCGGCGTTATGGAAGCGGTGATTAAAGCAATGGAAGCCGTGGATCAAGGACTCGGAAGCATTCTGCAAGCGGCAGATCAATACGGTTACCTCGTTTGCATTACCGCCGATCACGGAAATGCGGATCAGATGGTGGATAAGAAGAAGGACGGCGGCACCTCTGTCCGCACCGCGCACAGCCTGAACCCGGTTCCCTTCATCATTTACGACCCCAATGAAAAGCACGCATTCAAGGATGGCAGCTTCGGTCTGGCCAACGTTGCCCCGACCCTGCTCCAGCTGATGGAGCTGCCGGCCCCAGACTGCTGGAAGCCGGGAATGCTGAAATGACGCGCTGTATCGCCTGAATGTACCGCAATTGCCTCCCCGAAAAGAAACACTTGACAATTCTTTTCGGGGAGGCTACAATATGCTGGCGGGCGAAAAGCCGCAAAGCGACACAGCCGAATATGCCCACGTAGCTCAGCAGGATAGAGCGACCGCCTCCTAAGCGGTAGGTCGGAGGTTCGAATCCCCTCGTGGGTGCCACAGAAGGGGCGCGCTGCAAATCGAAAGGTTTGCAGCGCGCCTTTGACGTCATAGGAAACAGGTCAGAGCTTCCATCCGGTACTGACAGATTGGAGCTGTGCCATGCGGGCAAAAACGCCGTTTCGCTTTGCCATAAGCTCTTCCGGACTCCCCTGCTCGGCCACCCTGCCGTCTGAAAGGACCACGATCTTGTCCGCGTTCTGAACCGTGCGCATCCGGTGGGCGATGACCAAAACGGTTTTTCCTGCAAGCAGGCGGGACAGAGCGCCCTGCACTTCCGTTTCGTTCTCCACATCCAGCGAGGCAGTAGCTTCATCAAGCAGCACGATGGGGGCATCCTTCAGCAATGCGCGGGCAATAGAGATTCTCTGCCGTTCGCCGCCGGAAAGCTTTGCCCCATTTTCCCCGATGGCAGTGGCGTAGCCGTGCGGCAGCTTTTCCACAAACTCGTCGCAGTTGGCTGCTTTGGCTGCAGAGCGAACCGCCTCGTCCGTAGCGCCGCGTCTGCCCAGTCGGATGTTCTCCATTACAGTATCGTCAAAGAGCACCACGTCTTGAAAAACCATAGAGTAATCAGTTAGCAGCACCTCAGGGTCCACGGTTGAAATATCCACGCCGCCCAGCAAAACGGAGCCTCCCTCAACATCCCAGAGACGGGCTGCCAGTCTGGCACAGGTGCTCTTACCCGAGCCGGAGGGACCCACCAGTGCTGTGACCTGCCCTTCCTTTGCCGTGAAGCTCACACCCTTGAGCACTTCCTTGTCGTCATAGGAAAACCGCACGTCCCGGAACTCAATATCGTGTCCTTGAGGGAAAAACTTCTCCGCGCCTTCAGCCGTCCTGGTTTTCTGAATCTCAAGGAGGCGGTTTGCGGAGACCTGAGAAACAAACATCTCCGCGATCAGCGCCAAGGCCTGATCGAACGGGGCGTAAACCCGGGTAATCACCAAAAGAAACAGGAACAGCAGCATAAAGCGAATCTGGCCGGAAAGAATCAAGCCGGTGCCCACCATGATTGTCGTTGCTACCCCCAGCCGCATGATGACGCTGGCGGCGTTTACGAAAATACCGGTAGACAGTTCCCCTCGAATCTGGACACGCTCGCTGCGGTCAATTTTCTCGTTGAGCTCCCTCAAAAAGCGCTCCTCCTGATTGGTCGCGCGGATTTCCCGAATGCTCTCCAGCGTCTCCTGAATGCCGTCAGAGACTTGAAGCGCCGCGGCCTTTGCCCGTTCAGAATTTTGCTTTGCCAGCTTGCGGCTGCCAAAGAGCAGGCCAAAGGCCACAGGAACCCCCCAAAGGCAGGCCAGCGCCAACCGCCAGTCATAAAGAAACAGGCAGACCGCGACAATGGCGGTGGAGACATAGGAGCCATAGAGATAACCAAGGCAGTGCGACCATACATGCTCAAGCCGATTCACGTCACCCATGACGGTCTCGGTAAGATCGGCAAGATCCCGCTTGCCGAACCAGCCCAAGGGCAGCTTCCGCAGCCGTTCTGCCAGTCCGATCCGCACGGCCTTGACCTCGCCGTAGACCAGTCCGTAGGTCGCGCGGTACTGTTGCAGATGGGTCAGCAGGGAGAGCGCCAAGAAGCCCAGCAGCAGGGCAAGATATGGCAGCGCCTTAGGCAGCGCCCCGCCGATGGTCAGTGTGTCCATATAGCGCTCCATCAGAAGGTACAAGATGCCCATACCGCCCATGACCACAATGTTTACGATTACGGTCCAGAAAGCGCCGCGTTGAACGTTTTTGACGCCCTGATCCGTCAGAGCGTATTTCTGTTGCAGGTTTTTCCAGAGCATTTTATTGCACCTCCTCTGCGCCACCGATGCGCCACTGCACGGCCTGCTGATAGTCGGTCCACATTCGGGCGTACAGGCCTTTTCGCTGCAAAAGCGCATCATGGTTTCCTTGCTCCGCAACGCGCCCGCCGTCCAGCACAATGATCCGATCTGCGCCCACCACGGTGGAGAGTCGGTGGGCAATCATGATGACCGTTCTGTTTTTCGTCAGCTCTGCAAAGGCCTTTTGGATCAGCACCTCGTTTTCCGGATCTGCAAAGGCAGTGGCTTCGTCAAGCACCACAATGGGGGCATCCTTCAAAATGGCCCGCGCCAGCGCTACCCGCTGCTGCTCGCCGCCGGAGAGGTAGGTTCCCTCGGTCCCGATGACGGTATCCATTCCATTTGGCAGCTTTTCCAAAATATCGTCGCATTGGGCTGCGGTTAGGGCTGCCGCCACCTCTTCCCGGCTCGCCTCTGGGCGGGCTGCCCGAACGTTCTCGAGAATTGAGTCCTTGAACAGGCGGGTGTTCTGGAACACAAAGGCCACTTGCCCCATGAGTACGCGAGGATCAGCGTACCGCACGTCCACGCCGCCCGCCGTTACGCTGCCGGAGCTGGCGTCCCAAAAACGGGGAATTAAGCTGGCAGCCGTCGTCTTGCCACCGCCGGACGGACCGACCAGAGCCACAGTCTGTCCGGGCTCCACCCGGAAGGAAACATGGTCCAATGCCGGAAACTCCGCTCCGTCGTATGTAAAGCAAACGTCCCGGAACTCCACGCTGTGATCCTTCAGCGTCTGGGGATGATCGGTGATTTTTAAGATCGGCGCATTCATCACCTGAGAAATCCGCCCCAGAGCTGTTTGCGCCAGCATCATGCCGCTGGCGGCAAACATGATTCGGGCCAGCGCGGTAGAAATGATGGCGGAGAAGACCGCGTAGAAGGCAAAATTCGTTACAAAGCCTGCAAAGTCGCCGCTTTTCAGCGCGCTGGGCGCAAGCAGAAGCGCAGCGGGAATCAGAAAGATAAAAGCTCCTTCGGTAAAGGTCAGATTAACGGATTGGGGCAGTCGGCAAACACCGTCGGTGTAACGCTCGGCCTTGCTGCTATAGTCCTCAATGGCATTCCGAAAGGCCTTGAAGGAGTCCACCGTCTGCTGAAACACCTTCACCACGGGAATGCCCCGGACATATTCGGTCCCAGCCTTGCTCATGACATCCTGTGCTGCCTGATACTCCTGCATGAGCTTGGCATTTTTGCCTCCCATCATGGTCGCCATGGAAACAATGGATACCACCGCCGCAAGCAGACAGGCAGCACCCATGCGCCAGTCGAAGACAAAAAGCAACACCAACATGGCTGCAAACATGGCGACGGTTCCCACAATGTCCGCTAAGTTATGCGCCAGCAGGGTCTCGGTATCGGCAGCCGCGCCGTCCAATCGATTGCGGAGCAGGCCGGAGGCATTTGAGTCAAAGAACCCGAGCGGCGTCTTCATCAGATGGGCCATGCCCGCCTTGCGGATATTGGAAGCAGTGCGAAAGGCCGCTAAATGGGTACACATCAAGGCGGCGAAATACACCGCGATACCGCCAACGGCGAAGCCGAAGGCCAGCCATCCATAACGCGCAATCTCAGTCGCCTGCGTCCAGTTGGGGGCAACTGCGATGAGATCCCGGATCACCAGCCAGATGCAGAGATAGGGAAGCATTCCCAGAACCATTGCCACCCCGGAGAGTCCAAGACCGAGAAAGGTCAGCCCCTTTCGATTCCCGGCATAGCCCAGCAGCACCGCAAGCGCGCTTTGCTTCTTTTCTTTCATTTGCGTTCCTTCTTTCTATTCCATTTTGCCATGGGCGTGAAACGACCACATCGACCATTCCCGAAGGCGGTATCAAAGCGCCGCCTTCGGGAATCATTGCGTTATTCTTCCGTTTTCTGCAGAACCCAGCTGATGGTTCCATCATCCGCCGTGAGCGTCAACACGGTCTCGCCGACGTCGTTGATCGTCATCGTATAAGGCGCAGCTTCCGCCTCAGACTCCAAATTGCTATACGCCACATAAAGACCGGTGCCGTCTCCCTTCACACCATTGTCCACCGCATAGGCCTCAAAGTCGGCGGTTTGCGTACCGTCCATGGTTGTAATCCCATGACCGTTCTCGTCGATCGTCATTTGAAGGTCGGTGGAGGTGTATTCTTCGCCGAGCGCAGAGAGATATGCACTCCATGTTCCCACAAAGCCGAGGTCATTGATTTGCTTCAGAGCCGCTTCGGTGTGTGCGGAATAATCCATGTTCTCAAGGCAGAACAGCGCGATGACCCGCTGAATGGTATCTTCATCCGCGTTTTCGTCGATTCCCGCTGCCAGCCAGTAGGCATACGGGCCAACCATGTAGCCCTTTAATTCTTCCAGATCCTTGCCGTAACGGAACTCGATGTGATAGGTTTCCGACATGGTGTCTTCCCGCAGGAGGAAATAATTGAACTCCCCTGCTTCATCGGTGCTTTTGTACACGTCCACTGGGAAAGCCATGGAGATCTCTGTCCCCTGATACGTCATGGTCTCTGCTTCGCCAACATTCTGTTGCCCCAGATATTCATAGGTATGTGTTTCGCTATCGCCGTCCGTTCTCAGGATCGTTACGGTATCATCCTTGAAGGTGATGCGCTGCGCACCGTTGATGAACGCGCAGTCGAAGGCATACCCGCCTTCGGCAAAAG
>CACXHI010000244.1 GCA_902767395.1 Oscillospiraceae bacterium | reverse complement strand
CGATGTCAATGGTCGTGATGATCTGGAGTCCCGCCGCGCCCAGGGTGATCGGCACGGCGATGGTCAAAAGCTCCTTCACCGTTGCCTTCCACGGCAGCACGGTGGGGTCGGCGCAGGACTCGTCGAGCACTGCGGCGGCCTTCCGCCGCTTCCATACCAGATAGATCGAGGCGATCACCGTGCCCAGCGTTACGCCCAGAATGGAGTAGCCTGCGGCCCTGGAGTGCGCAAGCGACAGGGCCACCTGTTTGGGATCGTCCGCAGCCAGCTCCTTGGGCAGATCGGTCTCGAGGCCGTTTCTGGTGAAGATGGTCATGACGACAAAGGCCATACCCAGACCCACCACCAGCTTACACACCGCCTCCATGACCTGCGAAACCGAGGTGGGAACCATGTTGGACTGGCCTTGGAAGAAGCCGCGTTCGGAGGACAGAATCCCGATGAAAAGCACGGCAGGGGACAGACAGAGAATGGCGAACCAGCTCTTTTCCGAGTGCATCAGGGCGGCGAGCTGGTGGCAGAGCAGGGCCATGCCCAGCGTGCCCACCAGACCGAGGAGCAGAAACACCGCCCGGGAGACCCGGTAGATCTGATGGATCTGCTTCGTCCGCCCCAGCGTCTGCGCCTCGGAGATCATCCGGGACATGGCCACGGGCAGACCCGTGGTGGAGATCATCAGCAGCACGGAGTAGATGTCATAGGCCGTGTTAAAGTAGCCGAAGCCGTCGTCCCCGATGATCCGGGACAGGGGAATCTTGTAGAGAAATCCCAGAACCTTCACGATAGCCGTCGCCAGCGCCAGGACTGCGGCGCCGCCGAGGAAGGTTTGCTTTTGATTGACGTGACCTTTCTGCAAGAGCGTTCATTCCTTTCGGTTCATTCAAAGAGAGGGGGCGTGTCGCGCAGCGCAGAATCCGTTCCCCCTGTCATTCTGAGCGCAGCGAGGAATCCGTCCCCCGACGTTCCGTCACATGGGAAACGTGGGTGCGCATCGGCGGACGCGAGGGGGGCGTCCCTACTGCGCTTCGGTGTCGAGGAAGACCGTGGGCATGGCGTGCTCCGCCAGCTCGCGGACGACAGCGTTGAGGTCGATGGTGTGCCATTTCCCGGCGGAATAGAGAATCTTGCCCCGCACCATGGTCATCACCACGTCGCTGCCGTGGACGGCATAGCACAGATGCGAGAGCACGTCATGGCAGGGCATGAGATGGGGCGCGGTAAAGTCGAGCAGGATGAGATCGGCGTCCATGCCCAGCTTGAGCATCCCGCATTCCTTCTCGCGGCCCTGCGCCCGGGCCCCGCAGACCGTCGCCATCATCAGCGCCGCCTGCGGCGGCAGGGCGGTGGCGTCGCCGTGGACGTCCTTGGCCAGCAGAGAGGCCGCCTTGATCTCCTCGAACAGGTCGAGATTGTTGTTGGACGAGGCCCCGTCGGTGCCGAGGGCGACGTTCATGCCGGCCTTGACCATGGCCAGCACGTCGGCCTTGCCCGAGGCCAGCTTCAGATTGGAGATGGGATTGTGAACCGCCGTCACCCTTCTCTTGGCCAGCAGGGCCATATCCTCCGGCTCCAGCCAGACGCAGTGCGCCGCGACGGTGCGCCCGTCAAAGACGTGGTGACAGTCCAGCAGCTGGGCGGGAGTCAGACCGTAGCGCTCCTTGCAATCCTCGTGCTCCTTTCTGGTCTCGGACAGGTGGACGTGCATTCCCAGCCCCTCGTTGCAGGCATATTCGCCCAGCGCGTCCCAGAGGCGGTAGTTGGAGGTGTACTCCGCGTGGATCGAGACCTCGGCGCGGATGCGCCCGTTGTCATAGCCGTCCCAGCGCTCCCGCAGGGCGAGCATCTCCCTACAGGCGGGGTAGGTTTCAAAGTCGAAGTCCTCCGACCAGAGCATGGTGCCCCGGCTGAGATTGGCCTTGATCCCGCTCTCCGCCACGGCCTCGGCAATGGCGCCGGTGTGGTCGTACATATCCGAAACCGAGGTCGTGCCAAAGCGCAGACACTCGGCAATCGAGAGCAGGGTCGCCGCCTTCACGGCGCGGTCGTCCAGCTTGGCCTCGCGGGGGAAGATATAGTCGTGGAGCCAGCTCTGCAGCTCATGTCCGTCGCCGTAGCCGCGCAGCAGGCTCATGGGCAGATGGGTGTGGCAGTTAATCAGGCCGGGCATGAGGACCATGCCCTCGCCGTTGATGATCCGGTTCGGCTTTTCCTCCGGCGCGGTCCGGGAGAGATAGGAAATCTTCCCATCCGTCACGCCCAGAAAAGCGGCGTAGTAGACGTGCATCGCCTCGTCCATCGTGACGAGGGTGACGTTGGAGAATAGCGTGTCCATAGAACTCCTTTTCCATGCGGCGGGGCCGCATTATGCCTTTGGCAAAAACTCCTCCTTCAGCAGGGAGGTTTCCGGGACGTAGGCGAGGTCAAGGGGGTCGAAGGCCTGCAAGCCCTCGAGGACGAAGCGCACCAGCCTGGTCTGGGAGTGCTCGCGCAGGGAAACCAGCATCGGCTCGACGACCGTGCGGAAGGCCGCGACCTCATAGCCCAGCGAGGAGTCGATGGCGTAGTGGGCGTCCTTCTTGTAGGGAGAGATGTACTTCTTTTCCCCAATGCGGACGTTCCGCCACATGCCCAGCGTCTCCTCGGCGCTGGCGGCGCGGAAGTAGTAGTCCCGCACGATCCGGCGCAGCAGCCGCATCCAAACGCGGTCGAACACCTCCACGTCGTCGTCATAGACCGAGGAGGCCGTGGACACGAACAGGCGCGTTGCCTCGGGATTCGTCCCGGTCAGCAGGGGGTTCAGCCCGTGAATGCCCTCGAAGATGACGACCTCATTCTCCTTCAGCCGCAGGGTGCGGGATTTCTCGGGCACCTGCGTCTGAAGCTTAAAGTCAAAATAGGGAACCACAATTTCCTCGCCCCGATCCAGCGCCTCCAGATGGCGGCCCAGCAGGGCGGTATCCAGCCCCTCGGGGGCCTCAAGATCCAGCTCTCCGTCCTTCGTTCGGGGAAAGTCCGGCTCGGACTTCAAGCGGTAGTAGTCGTCCAGCGAGATCATGTGGGCGTAGACGCCCCGCGCCTCCAGCGCCCTGCGGATGCGGGTCGCGGTGGTGGTCTTGCCGGAGGAGGACGGTCCTGCCAGCAGGGCCACCCGGCTGCGGTTCTGACGGTTCACGATCAGCTCGGCCGCCTTGTTCACCCGGCTGTTGTAGAGCGCGTCGCACCGGGAGACGTAGCCCTTTGGGTCCGCCCGCAGGGCCAGATTGATATCGTCAAGCTCTAAACGCATAAAGGAACTCCCTTCCATGTGAATTGAGAATGCAGAATGAAGAATGCAAAATCGGCAGGCGCGAGAGAAAAGCCCCCAAAGCCCCCTGTTACTCATTACTTGTTACTTATTCCTTCCTCTCCGTCAGATCGTCCAGCAGCGCGGCCTTCTGCGCCAGCACCTCGTCGATCCGCTCGACGTACTGCTTGGGGTATTTGGGGTTGCACTGCCGTTCGAGACGGTTGTCCGGGAGGTTGCGCTTACTGACCGCCGCCCCGCCGAGGGCCAGAATGGAGGTCAGCTCCTCCATCATGTAGACGTTATACAGGCCGAGATCCCCATCCCGGCACCAGCCCACGTTCTCCAGACTGCCGGACATATATTTCTGCCGGTAGAGATAATAGGGCGCGTAGCGGCGGGCGGCAAGGGTGGAATTGGCATAGGCCACCATTTCCTCCACCGCCTTCTGCGGCGGCAGGGCCTCCCGGTGGGTGAAGAGGTCGGCCCCCTTCTTGAGCGCGAGGGTGTGTACCGTGACGTTGGAGGGGCCGAGGGCCAGCACCCGCTCCAGCGAGCGGGCAAAGTGCTCCGGATCGTCGCCGGGCAGGCCCGCAATCAGATCCATATTGATGCTGGAGAAGCCCGCCTCCACCGCCTGCGCATAGGCGCGTTCCACGTCGGCAGCAGTGTGGGGCCGCCCCACGGCGCGCAGCACGGCGTCGTTCATCGTCTGGGGGTTGATGCTCATGCGGTCGGCCCCCAGCTCCCGGATCAGGCGGAGCTTTTCCGGGTCCAGCGTGTCGGGCCGTCCGCCCTCCACCGTATATTCTATCCGCCGACTGTGGTCAAAATACCGGTTGATTGCCTCCATCAAAACCCGAAGCTGGTCGGCGGAGAGGGTCGTGGGCGTGCCGCCGCCGATGTAGAGCGTCCGCAGCGTCAGCCCGGCGCGCCGCATCCCGGCGCCCACCGTCTCGATCTCCCGCAGCAGACATTCCAGATAGGGCCTCAGCAGCTTGCCCGCGCTGCCCTCGGTCTGACTGACGAAGGAGCAGTAGGAGCAGCGGGTGGGGCAGAACGGAATGCCGATATACACCGAAACGTCCGTGGGTTCGAGCTTCCGCACGGCCTCCACCGAGGCGAGGCTGGCCTGCACGCAGAGCCTGCGGCGCTCCGGCGTGACAAAGAAGGTCTGCTCCAGCAGCCGATCCGCCGTCTCCGCCGTGCCGCCCGCCAGCAGGTGGCGGGTGGTGAGCTTGGTGGGACGGACGCCCGAGAGCGCGCCCCACGCCGGCGCGGCGGGAAGCTGGGGCAGGGCGGCAAGATAGTAGGCCCGCTGCAAAATGCGACGGCGCAGGGCGTAGGTCTCCTGCGCCAGCGCAAGCCGCTGCACGGCGCGGGTGGTCCGCCCGTTGCGGGTGATCTTCGCCGTGGCGGTCAGATACTTCCCGCCCCGGGAAAGCTTGGACACGGCTCCGTCGCCCCGAAAGGGGGATTCGCAGAACTCCATCGGCTCGTCGGGAAAGAGACAAAGCTGGAGCTGCTCCAGCGCATAACGGTCCGTGTGACCGGAAAGATAGAGCTTCATAAGCACCTCTGGTCAGATCGCATGGAAAATAGTCGATTTTGATTAGTATACCACGCCTTGCGGTCCAATGCAAGAAAAAACCGGGAATCAAGGGGAAAAACGAAGCAGCGCGGAGCGATGCTCCGCGCTGTGCTGCTTATTTCGCGTAATCCACGGCCTTGGTCTCGCGGATCAGGTTGATCTTGATCTGGCCGGGGTATTCCAGCTCGGCCTCGATCTTCTTGGCGATATCGCGGGCCATAAGCACCATATTGTCCTCGGACACGTCCTCGGGGCGGACCATGATGCGCACCTCGCGGCCGGCCTGAATGGCATAGGCCTTCTCGACGCCGGGGAAGGAGCCGGTCAGCTCCTCCAACTTCTCGAGGCGGCGGATATAGTTCTCCACGTTCTCGCGGCGCGCGCCGGGACGGGCAGCGGAAATGGCGTCCGCCGCCTGCACCAGACAGGCGATCACGGTCTTGGCCTCCACGTCGCCGTGGTGGGCCTCAATGGCGTGCAGAACCTCGGGCGATTCCTTGTACTTCCGGGCAAGCTCCACGCCGAGCTGGACGTGGCTGCCCTCCATTTCGTGATCGACGCTCTTGCCGAGGTCATGCAGCAGCCCCGCACGCTTGGCAAGGGGAACGTCCTCGCCCAGCTCCGAGGCCAAAAGCCCTGCGATGTGGGCGACCTCCATCGAGTGATTGAGCACGTTCTGCCCGTAGGAGGTGCGGTACTTCTGACGGCCGAGCAGCTTGATGAGCTCCGGGTGCAGGCCGGTCACGCCCGTCTCGAAGACGGCGCGCTCGCCCTCGCGCTTGATCGTGGCCTCCACCTCGCGGCGGGCCTTTTCGACCATATCCTCGATGCGGGTGGGATGGATGCGGCCATCGGCAATCAGCTTCTCCAACGCGACGCGGGCGATCTCACGCCGGACGGGATCGAAGGAGGAAACCGTAATGGCCTCGGGGGTGTCGTCGATGATGAGATCGACGCCGGTGATGGTTTCGAGGGTGCGGATATTGCGGCCCTCGCGGCCGATGATGCGGCCCTTCATTTCATCGTTGGGCAGGGCCACGACGGAGACCGTCGCCTCAGCGGCGTGGTCGGCGGCGCAGCGCTGGATGGCGGTGGAGATGATCTCGCGGGCGAGCTGGTCGGCGTTGTCCTTGAGCTCGGCCTCGATGTCCTTGAGCTTCACAGCGGCGTCATGGCGCGCCTCAGCCTCCACATTCTTGATGATGTAGACCTTGGCCTCCTCCTGCGTGAAGCCGGAAATCTTCTCCAGCATCTCCATCTGGGACTTCTTGACGAGGTTGACCTCCTCCTGCGTGGCGGCGACAGCCTGCTGGCGCTTGCGGAGCTCGTCCTCCTTGCGCTCGAAGTTATCGAGCTTCTT
>CACXHI010000243.1 GCA_902767395.1 Oscillospiraceae bacterium | reverse complement strand
TCCTGCTTTCTGCTCCAGAAAAAATTTTGATGTGCGTCTAAGCATTTTGAAACCCCTGACAGTCTTAAGAGTGTCAGGCAGGGGAGGTGAGAACATGGAAGATCGTGAATTTCGCGCCGTCTACAAGAAACTGATTCATGCGTTGGAAACCGACGAGAGCAGTGCCGAATTCATTCTGCAAAGGGTTCTCAGTATCGTCCACGACCATGATCCGCCGGATACAATACGACGGGCTGAATGATTTTTGACGTGCCTGAATTGCAAAAACAGAGAAGATATGATACAGTATCAAAAAGGGGAGAATTGAAAATGGAAACAACATCCAAGCAAACAATTGCGTCAAACGGCTTGACGCCGGAACTGATTCGGAAGATGCAGGCGGGAGACGACGATGCGTTTTCTGCGTTTTATCACCTGTCCAGTCCGACCGTATTCCGCACGATCCGTTCCATGGTGCGGGACGAGGCCCTTGCGCAGGATATCCAGCAAAACACCTATCTGCGTGCCTATCGAGGGATCAAACAACTGGAGAATCCTGCGGCAGTCCTGCCGTGGCTGCGCCGGATTGCAGTCAATGAGGCAGTGACCGAGCTGTCGCGCAAAACGCCGTTGACCTTTACCGAGTTGGCCGGTGAGGACGAAGTGGAGCTTGATTTTCCGGAAATGCGGACAACCTATCAGCCTGAGCGGCAAGTGGATCAGAAGGAGAACGCCAGATTGGTGCGGGAGATTCTTGAAACGCTTCCGGAAAAACAACAGTTGATCGTCGGCATGTATTATTATGAAGAGCTTTCGGTGAAGGAAATCGCAAAATCGCTCAGCATTGCACAGGGTACAGTGACTGCTCAGCTTTCCAATGGGCGCAAGCGCATAGAAGCTGAGGTGCGGAAGCTGGAGAAGCAGGGTGTCAAGCTCTATGGGCTTTCTCCCATGGGTTTTTTGATCTTCCTTCTGCGCAATCAAAATCCTGACAGGCTGGCGGAGAAAGCTGCCGTGGAGGGGATTTTGACCAAGACAACCGTTCTTGGCGGCAAACCGGTGACGCTGACGGCAAAGGCGGTGGGAAGCGGCTTTTTCCATACGGTTGCCGGAAAAGTGACCGCCGCCGTCCTGACGGCGGCAATGGTCACAGGCGGCGTGCTTGGAATCTCCGCGCTTCATGCACAGCAATCCACTTCCACCGGAGACGTTCGCCCCACCGAGTCTGTCATTCTGTCTGAGCCGATGCTCCTTGATCCCTCAGAACCCATTCCAACCTTGATCGCGCCCACGCAGGCCTCGACACTTGCAACCGAGCCGGAAACGGAAGCGGCTTTCAGCTCGGAACCCACTCCGTCGGAATCCAGACCCTCGGTGCCCAAACCGTCAGAACCCAGACCCTCGGAGCCGAAACCCTCGGAACCCACTCCGTCGGAATCCAGACCCTCGGTGCCCAAACCGTCAGAACCCAGACCCTCGGAACCCAAACCCTCGGAAACCAAACCGTCAGAACCCAAACCCTCGGAGCCCCAGCTGACAGACCCTGCGGAACCGCAGTCAACCATGAAGCTGACGCCGGTTCCACTTTCGGGGAAGTCGAATCCAGACGGGGCGATCTATGTGGAAACCGAGAATCTGCTCCAATGGCTGAAGACCGAGGAGAACCGCATCTCTGAGATCCATGAACCCATGACGCCGGGGAATTATCTGCAATCTGTTCTGAACGCGAGGACGGTTACAGAGGAAAACGGACAGCTTTTGGTGACGGCGGAGCTGTATCAGACGTTTCTCTTTTCGCAGGAGGAATATGACGCAATGGTGGAGCAGGGCTTCCTTGTTCACGGGAATACCACCTACGCCTATCACGCCAAAGAGGAAGTCTCGGAATATGCGCAGGGATTCGATTTCGGTTACGGAACGCTGAGCACAAGTGCAGACAGTGGGATTCCATACTCGATCCATAAGGCTGCGGACCACTATCTCATCAGCTTTGACGTCGATGGGGGCTTTCCTGTAAGGGATCCCGTCGGCACGTACGCCTTCTATCTGCCAGGTGACACGCCGCTTGACGGTTATAACGCCGAAACGCTGGGCGATTTCGTCCAGGGCTTAAGCGGTTCCGAGGATCATGCGGCAACCCTTTCCGGCGTGATTCAGTATTCTCCCTACCTCGACGCAATTGAACTGTACCGAGATGGAAAGTAACCACAGAACCGCCCTCGCCAAGGGAGTCACAGTTCGCCCCGCACGTTTTTTGCGAAATTTGCCCTTTACAAACAAATAAATTTGTGCTATATTGCATCTGCGCTGTATTCGACGATAGGGTGAAACAGCAGCAGAAAGGAAAGAAATGGAGAATATTGCTCAATCCACCAATCAGGTTCCCGCTTCTCTGAGAAGAGATCGGGACGACAAGGTCCGCAAGCTGACACTTGCCGCGATGCTGACCGCCCTTGTGGTCGTGCTGCAGCTTCTTGGCTCCGCAATCCACATCGGTATCTTCTCAATCAATCTCTCGCTTGTTCCCATCGTCGTTGGGGCTGCCATGCTCGGCGTCTCTGCGGGCGCGTGGCTCGGCTTTGTCAGCGCGGCTGTGATTTTGCTTTCCGGCGACGCTGCGCCCTTTATGAGCATCAGCGTCTTTGGCACGATTGCAACCGTGATTCTCAAGGGAGCGCTGTCCGGCCTCTGCTCCGCTCTGGTCTACAGGCTCGTGTCCCGCTGGAACAAGTACGCTGCCGTCATCCTTGCCGGACTGACCTGTCCTGTGGTGAACACCGGGATATTTGTGATCGGCTGCCGCATTTTCTTCTGGGATACCATCCAAGTGTGGGCCGCAGGCTGGGCCGAAGGCATTGCACAGATGAAGGACTTCTGGTTTAAGTCTCTGGTCCCCGAGAACGCTGATTTGGGGAACGTCTGGTATTACGTCCTGTTTGGCCTTGTCGGCGCCAATTTCCTGATTGAGCTTGGAATCAACGCGGTTCTTGCTCCCGCTGTTGCGACCGTACTGGGGGTTCCCAAGCGCAAGAATGCTGCTTTTGTGGTGTACGGCATCGTGTTTGCGCTTCTCGGCTTTGGTGTGACAATTTATGCACTGGTTCTGATGCATCAGGTTGCAGGCAGCACAAATCCTGAGGAAGTGGCCGCTCACAGCCGCTACCTGATCACAATGATTGTTTCGGCCGTTGTCCTCATTGGCGGCTGTGCGCTGACCGCGATGGGCATTGTTTCCACGGGTCGGAAACGCGCGTAATATTCTGATTGTCGTACATGAGGAACAAACAATTACGGATATCCGTTCCGGATATCCGTAATTGTTTGTAAAAAAAACTTGTCCTCCATAAAAAACCTTTTCCCCGAATTCGCGTCTTTCATAGTGAAAGGCGGAATGCAACACAAACCGTTTTTTGATCGAATTGATGCGCACGATGCGCAGCCTTACAGGAGGAGTCCCCATTGAAAAGAAAGCTTTTTTGTGAATTCGGTCCAATCGCTTATGAGATTTCTCTCCGAAAGGAAGCTCTGAGGAAGGACTTTGAAGACCGAATTCTAAAGGGGTACCGGATCGCACGGAAAAAAAGCGATGAAAATCTTCCGTTTCTTTGGAAAGGGGACGCCAAGATTCTCTTCCGAAAGCTGCATGGAGTTGATATGCAGCTGCAATACAACAAAGCGACGAATTTGAAGCTGGCCGGAAAAAAGATCGACGGAATTGTGATTCAACCCGGCGAGGTGTTTTCCCTGTGGAATCTGGTCGGCAGAACGTCGAAACGAAAAGGATATCTGGAGGGCTTGACCATCAGCGACAGCGCCTTGGGGAAGGGACGCGGCGGCGGACTCTGCCAAATTGGCAATCTGATTCACTATCTGATTCTCCATACCGATTTGGAGATTGTGGAGAAGCACCACCATTCCGACGCCCTCTTCCCGGACGAAAAGCGCAGAGTGCCGTTTGGAACCGGCACGTCCATTGCCTATAAACGGCTGGACTATAAGTTCAAAAACACGTCCGACGGGCCGGTGCAGCTTCGCATCTGGCAGGATGAGAAAATGCTCTATGGGGAGATTCGAGGAACCAAGCCGCTTCCTTTTAAGTATCGTTTGGTCGAGGAAGACCAGCATTACGCGATGGAAGACGGCGTCTTCTACCGCAACAGCAAGGTCTATCGGATCAAGACGGAGAAAGAAACCGGGCAGGAGCTCGCAAAAGAGCTGGTGCTGGATAATCACTCCCGCGTGATGTACGACTACGCGCTGATTCCCAGGGATCAGATCAGGGGAGACGCAGATGCTACATAAAATCATTGAGAACCTGAAGGCCAATCCGCAGGACGTCTGCTATGAGCTCAACGGCGTCGCCTATCGGAATTGGGAGCTGTATCACCACGTTTGCAGGATCTACCGATATCTGCGGGAAAACAATCTTCCCCAGAAGCCGGTCGCTGTCTGCGGGCAAAAGGAATTCTACATGCTCGCGTCCTTTCTCGCCTGTGCCTGCGCGGGAATGCCCTATGTTCCCATCGACGATTCAATTCCGGAGGGGAGAAGGCAGCGAATTCTGGAGCAAATTCATCCGCTTGTCATCATTGATCAATCAATTCAGACCCGGCTCCAGAACGAGCCGCCCTCGGAGCTGACGGAAATTTGCATGACCGACGAGGACGTTGTTTATATCATCTTTACGTCTGGAAGCACCGGAGATCCGAAGGGGGTTCAAATCACCTACAGGAATCTGAAAAGCTGCATGAAATGGCTGGAATCCCTTTGCGGCGTTTCCAATGGCGTCATCTTGAATCAGGCGAACTACGGCTTCGATCTGTCTGTAGCCGATCTGTATCTGCCGCTGCTGACAAGAAGCAGCCACTTCATTCTGGAGCAGGGGATTCAGAAGGACTACGCGCGCCTGTTCCGCGCGCTTCGACAGAGCCATGCGGAGCTGGCTGTTTTGACCCCTTCGTTTTTGGATCTTCTGCTCGCGGACAAATCCTTCCGCACCGGGCTGATGCCGCAGCTCAAGACCGTTCTGCTCTGCGGGGAAAAGCTGATGCGCCAAACCGTGGAACAGTTGTTTGCGCGTTTTCCCGGAATCCGGTTAATCAATTGCTACGGACCGACGGAGTGTACCTTTGCGGTCACAAGCGCCGAGATCACAGACCCTGACGATCTGCCGATCGGAACACCGAAGAGCGACACAGACGTTTTGGTTGTAAACGATCAGCTTGAGGAGCTTGGGGAAGGAGAAACGGGAGAGCTTCTGATCGTCGGAGAGAGTGTCGGGAAAGGGTATCTGAATCAAAGCGCAGACCGCCGCTTTCTGCGGTACAAGGGGAGAAACGCCTTCCTGACTGGGGATTACGGCTATCGGAAGCACGACGTGCTGTACTGCCTCGGAAGAACGGATACACAGATCAAGTGGAAGGGTTATCGAATCGAACTGGCGGAGATTGAGAGTACCCTGAATCGGCTGGAGCAGGTCGAACGCGCGGCTGTTACAGCGAAAAAACGCGACGGAAGGGTGAGTCGGATCATCGCGTTTGTGCAAGTGAAGCCGGGCTGCTGCTTTGGCCCGAATGAGATCAGAAATCAAATAAAAACGGAGCTGCCTGCATATATGATTCCGAGAATCCAGCTTGTCGAGCGGTTTCCGCTGACAGCAAACGGAAAGGTCGATCTGCAGGTACTACTGGAGGAGATGGCATGACCGAGCAGATTATTCAGATTTTGGAGCGGGTGACCGATCATAAGGGAATCCGTACCGACACGGATTTATTGGAAGAGGACATTCTGGATTCCCTCGCGTTGATCGAGCTGATGAATGAGCTGGAAATTGCGTTCCAAGTTGAGGTTCAGCCGACACAGGTTCCCAGCGAAACGTGGCAGACGGCCGAACGGATCGCGGAAATGGTGGAAGCTCTGCGAAAAAGAGAGAGAAAACCGCTTTGAAGTCCATTTAATTTCGGATATCTGCACGGATATCCGAAATTTTATTTGACGAATGATGAAAAATGATGTATAATACCGTGGAATCCAATCAGGAGGTAGTGTTTTTTTATGAAGAAATCCATTTTCACTCTGGTGATTGTGGTTCTTGTGGTCGGCGGTCTGCTCTTTGCCGCCCTCCAGG
>CACXHI010000242.1 GCA_902767395.1 Oscillospiraceae bacterium | reverse complement strand
TTCTCACCCGCGTGGACCAGATTGCCGCAGAGGACAATCTGGCGATGTTTGAAGCGCTTCCGACGCAGACACAGGAGGAAGCCGCAACAGCAGCGACAGCGGAGACAACCGAAGCCTCGTCCGATGGGTCGGACGCTGAAAACGTGGTCTACGAGGACGGCAAGGTTCGCATTGCCCTGACCCAGTACCGCAAATACGACACGGACATCTATGTGGCAGAGGTCTGGCTTTCCTCGGCGCAGTCCCTCAAAACCGCCTTTGCCCAGAACATCTACGGCAAAAACGTGACTGCAAAGACCTCGGAAATCGCCGCCCAGAACAGCGCCGTTCTCGCCATCAACGGCGACTACTACGGCGCACGGGAGAGCGGCTATGTAATCCGCAACGGCGTGGTCTACCGCGACTACGGCAGCGAGAGCACCGACGTGCTCTGCATCTATGCCGACGGCAGCTTCGCCCTTACAAACAGCGCGGAGGCAACCGCGCAGCAGCTTGCCGACAGCGGCGTCTGGCAGGCGTTCAGCTTCGGCCCCGGTCTGGTGGAAAACGGCGCGATCACCGTGGATCAGAACACCGAGGTCGGCAAGGCCATGGCAAGCAATCCCAGAACCGCCATCGGACAGATTGACACGCTGCACTATGTTTTCGTTGTCTCCGACGGGCGCACGCATCAGAGCGAGGGCCTGTCCCTCTATGAGCTGGCAACGTTTCTACAGGAGCTCGGCGTTCGTACCGCCTACAATTTGGACGGCGGCGGCTCCTCCACGATGGTGCTGCTTGGGGAGGTCGTCAATCATCCCACCACCAGCGGCAACCGCACCAAGGAAAGGAGCGTGAGCGACATTGTCTACGTCACAGCGTCTTGAGCGGCAGAAGCTGCTGCATTCCCACGGCCTTCGCCTGCTCTTTGCGGGGGCGTTCGTGGCCCTGTTTGGGGCAATCTACGAGCATTTCAGCTTCGGCGTGTGGTCCTTCTGGATGGTCTACGCCTTCGCGCCCTTCCTGCTGGGCGGGCTCTGGCTGCTGGCGCTCCCCCGGCGCCGGAGTCTTCCCGGACAGTGCTTCCTTGCCCTGCTGGAGCCCGGTCTGGTCATGCTGACGCTGGGTGCGCTGCTTGCGGGCGTGCTCGAAATCTACGGCACGGAGAACCGCCTGCTCTGCGTCCTTCCGCTTCTCGGCGGCGTGCTGGTCTTCGCCGCGCTGATTGTTCGCTTGCTTGCGGTGGGGAGAAACCGGCCCCAGTGAAGAAAAGTAAAAAATTTTTGGAAAATTTCTTGATTTCATTCAGTCGATTCCTGCGTTTCTCGGTCTTATTAACAGAACGCAATGAGAGGATGCTGCGTATGAAAAGCGAAACCGACTTTGCGGGTCTCTATCAAGCCCTGATAGACCGGCACATGCACCCAGATCCTCAGCAGCTTGCGGCAATGCGGGATCAAATATTGCGTCAGTTGTCCATCCTCGATCCCCCCAAGGAGGAAACAAGCAGTTGACCGCGCCCGTCTGACAGGGTAAAATCAAATCATTCTAACGAGACCAAAAAATGAAAGCAGGAGATTAGAAGCAATGAAAAAGCAAGCCCAAACCGCAACCGTTCAAATTCCCCCGGAACTGGTGGCGAAGGCCAAGGCCGGAGACGGCGCCGCCTTCTCGGAGCTCTACACGCTGACCAGTGCCAGTCTGTACCGCAGTATCCGCGCCATGATCCGAGACGAGGAGCTGACGTGGGACATTCAGCAGGACACCTATCTGCGGGCCTATCGCAGTCTGAACACGCTGGAAAACAACGAAGCCTTTTTCCCGTGGCTGCGGCGGATTGCCGTGAACGTCGCCGCAACGCAGATGAGCAAGCGCCTGCCGCTGTCCTTCTCGGAGCTGAGCAACGACGAGGAAGAAGCCATCCTGGAACAGCCGGATCTGCGCATCGAGAACCAGCCGGAGCTGTCTCTGGATCGGCAGGAGACCTCCCGTCTGGTGCAGGAGATTCTTGCCACTCTGCCGGAAGAGCAGCACCTGATCCTCGGTATGCGATACTATGACGAGCTCAGCGTCAAGGAGATCGCGGCGCTGCTGAACGTCGCGCCCGGCACAGTCACGGCGCAGCTCTGCCACGGGCGCAAAAAGGTGGAGGCGGCGGTCCGGGCGCTGGAGCAGCAGGGCGTCAAGCTCTACGGCCTGACCCCGCTTGCCTTCCTGATGGCGCTGCTGCGCCGCACGGAGCCGGCAAACGCCGCAAAGCAAGAGGCGATGAAGGCGGTGATCGCAAAGGCCACCGGGAGCGCCGCCGAAGCAGCCATTCCGGTCATGCAGGCGCAGACCGTCGGACAGACGCTGCTCCACGGCTTCCTTGGCAAGGCGCTGCTCGGCGTCCTGTCCGTCGCCGTCATCGGCGGCGGCATCTGGGCGGGGAGCAAGCTGCTCCGGCGGGAGAAGCCCGACGCGCCGTATCAGCCGACCTACACAACCGAGTCTGCGGCCCTGTCCGGAACCTGCGGTGAGAACCTGACCTGGACCTTCCATCCCGCGTCCGAAACGTCCGACGCGAAAGGGACGCTGGTCATCGGTGGCAGCGGGGCAATGACGGATTGTGACAACGGAACAGCGCCGTGGTTTGCCTATCACAAGGAGATTCAAACCGTCATTTTCCCGGACGGACTGACCTCCATCGGAAACAGTGCATTTGAGGACTGCGAAGCATTGGACAATGTGGCCAACCTTCTGAACGCAAATGGACTGACCTCCATCGGAGATCGCGCATTCAGCGGCTGTACCGCCCTGAATGGGATTTCCCTTCCGAAGGGGCTGACCCACATTGGGGAACGCGCGTTCAACGACTGCACGGCACTGACGGAGCTCATTCTCCCAGAAACGACCACCGACGTCGTTGCATGGGCCTTTGCCGGCTGCACCAATCTGACGCACGTCATTCTTCCCGAGGCGCTTTCGGAGCTGAGCGTCGGGACGTTCGAGGGTTGCACCGGTTTGACCGAGCTGGACGTTCTCAACCGCGACTGCGTGTTTGATCAGGACGCTCTGTCCGGCGTTCCGAAGACCACGGCCATCTGCGGCTTCCCCGGCTCGACGGCGGAGCAGTACGCCAACGAAACCGGATTTGCCTTTGCCCCCAATGTGCCGGAATCGCTGGATTCCGTCCTCGCACGTGTGGCAGAGGATGAGAAGGCCCGCGCCGCGCTGCGGCTTGCCAATCCGGACGACGTCGTCCCTGACTACTTCGGCGGCGTCACGGGGATTGCCTCCGTCACTCCGGTCGGCTCCCGCTATCTTGTGAAGCTGGAGCATACCGTGACCGTGACCGCGACAGAGGCGGAAATCGATCAGGCAGAACAAACCAGAACCCTCGTTCTGCAGGGGAAGGAATACCGACTCGAAGGCCACGCAAAGCAAGGCGGTTGGATTGAGGCGGAGGAAGGGGATTCAACCGCTTACGCGATCAAACGCGTCGGCAGCCAATACTACTTCTGCGAATACTTTCACGAGGAATCCTGGATTGATGAGATCACGGATACGACGTGGGTCTGGCTGGACGGCGATACGCCTATGTACTCCCCTTTTGCCTCCACGCTGGACGAATTCATGAAGGGAGAAACGTTTTTTGATCGGTTCGCCACCCGGCTTGAGCTGGATGAGAACGGCAAGCCTGTAATCCGGGATGCCCTCTCAGGCTAAGGAGGAACGACGAAGAAACCAGCGCTGCGATCACCCGAACGCGGTGATTGCAGCGCTGGTTTGGGTTTCCCCTTATTTCAGAAGCGCCGTGCCCAGCTTCCACGCCTCACCGACCTTTTCCCCGATGACGTGGTAGGCGCGGTTGAAGGGGTCGAAGCAGAGCGGCGCGGCCTTTGCCATGTCCAGCGTCCCGTCGGTCAGAGCCGCTTCGTCCACACTGACGTTCACGATCTCGCCGCGCAGGATGCAGGAGTCTGTGTTGAACTCGATGACCCGGCACTCGATGCAGACAGGGAGCTCGTTGATGATGGGGGCGTTGACCAGGGGGCTGGGGGTGGCGGTGAAGCCGGCGCGTGCAAACTTGTCCTCCGTCTTGTTGCCGGTGGCAATGCCCACATAGTCGCAGGCGGCGGCATGGGCAGCGTCCGCCATGCTGACGGTAAAGGCGCCGGTTTTCGCAAAGTTCTTGCAGGTCTTGTGTCCGGGGGAAAGGCAGACCGCCAGCTCGTTTTCCTCGCTGATTCCGCCCCACGCGGCGTTCATGGCGTTCGGCACGCCGTTCTCGTCGTAGGTCGCAAGAATCCATACCGGCTGCGGCAGACTCAGGGGTTTTGCGCCGAAATTCTTTCTGCTCATGGTGATTCTCCTTTTCATATTGTAGCGTGACCTTACCGAATAAAATGGGTGGGCTGCCACGGCTCAGTCTGCGGCAGGCCGTAGGCCTCTTTGCCGAGGGCAATGGATTTCATCAGGAAGGACATATTCCTTGCAAGAGCGCGCATGGTTTGAAGTCCCTCCGCATCCTCCGCTGCCTGTCCCGGCTCCCGGCCATGGACGCTGTTCCAGTATTGACTGGAGGCCACCGGCATTCCGCAGATTGTGAAATACTTGTTCAGCTCGTCGAAGGTTGCTGAGCAGCCGCCGCGCCGCGCAACGGCGACGCTCGCGCCGACCTTCATTCGCTTGTCAAAGCCGGTGCTGAAAAACAGCCGATCCAGGCAGGCAATCAGGGTGGCGTTTGCCGAGGCATAGTAGACCGGCGAGGCGACAACCAGCCCGTCCGCCGCCTCGAATTTGGGGGCAAGCTCGTTCACCGCATCGGGGAACACGCATTTTCCGTTTTTGCCGCAGAAGCCGCAGGCAATACAGCCCCGGATGCTCTGATTGCCGACCTGGACGATCTCCGTTTCCACCCCCTCGGCTTGAAACACCGCTTCCATTTCCGCCAATGCAATGGCGGTGTTTCCGTTCGCTCGCGGACTTCCGTTCATCATCAAAACTTTCATATTGTTCCGCTCCTTCCACTTCCGTTGGATTTCTCATGGTTTCTCTTTTTCCGCCCCATCGACCAGCTCCCGGAATGCAGTCAGCAGGAACTCTCTGCGCTGGGAAAGATAATCCGCCACAAAGGCGACGTTCTCGTCAAAGCCGTCGCCTGCCTGCGCTTCCCCGGTATAGCTGCGATACGCCCAGAGCGTATAGTTCATACGGGCCGAGGCGGCAAGCTGCTTCCGCAGAGACTCGATCCGCCCGTTCTCCGAGAGATAACTGCCGAGCAGCGGGTACAGCGTTTCCCGGTACAACGCCTCGACCCGGGCGGAAAAGTCGGGAAGCGCCAACAGCGCACTTCCCAGCCGGGACTTCCCGGCGCGCAGCTCCGTGCTGAGCACGCTCAAGGAGAGGTCATAATCCCACATCGGCCCGCAGCGCAGCTTGCCGTCGCCGGCGTCCTTGTAGAAGAACGTCGAATTCATGAAGCACTCCGAATTGCCGGAAACCTCCATTGCAAGATAGCAGCGCACCAGAGATTCCAGATCGACGTACTCGGAGTAGTGCATTCCGGTCTCCGGGTGATAGCCGCCGTTGACAACGGCATCCTCAAAGTCCTGATACAGACCGGCGATATAGAGGAGCGCGTCGCGGGAGGCCACCTCCGGCGAATTGACAAAGAGATAATCTCCGTTGCGGGTTTGAAACCATGAGACTTCCTTCCTTGCGCGGGACTTCTTCTCCATCTCCAGCAAATACCCGCCGGAGAGATCCTCCGGGTCCGCAATTTCTTCGGCATACTGCATCTCCGTACCCCAGGGCGTGGTATCCCGCTTCACGGTCGGCGCGTCGAAGTCGTAGGCAGGGTTGGCATTCTCCACGGCTTTTTCCAGATCCTCGATCTCTATGCGGCCGGACCCGATCTCCACCTTCTCCGTCATGAGGTAGCTCCCACGGTACTCCCCGTCATACCAAAGATCCGCGTGCGCGTATTCCGGCGTGTCTTCGAGGCCCAACGCCCGGGAAACGTCGAAAATCAGATCGTTCCGCATCATGGAAGCGTCCATATAGTTTGCCAACAGGAGCCACGTTTTGGACGCATTGGCACTGTTTCCGGCGATGAGATCGGTTTTCTTCTCCAGCTTGATCTGGTACGGGCGTTTCGGCGCAGTCCAAGTCGAATTGCCTCGCCCCTTGATCTGCGTCAGAGCTCCGCTGTACACCGTCTCTCCCGCAGGGCTGAGAAGCGTCATGGCCCCCTTGGCCTTCGCCGTATGTTTCCGGCTTGCTTCCACCCAGCTGCGACCGCAGTTCACGGGGTCGTCGCTTACAAGGAACATGGCATCGAGGTTCTCGCTTCGGAAAACCGTCAAGGCTCCGCTGTGCGCCCCGATCCGGAACGCGCAGCGCGCCTCCGTCTGCCCGTTGCCGGGGAAGCGCGTGAGGTCCGCGCTTTCGCCCGAGGCAAGGCGCAGCTGTACGCCGTTATCGCCCGTGAGCTCCACCGTCCCCTCGGAGCAGTACAGAGGCACCGATTTCAAAGACGCCGAGGACGGCAGATAAAGTCGGAGCGCTTGTTCCTCCCCTGTCGCCCGAATCTGCGTCTTCTCATCCGAGGGATCTGCAAAGGTCCACAAAATCGGCTCCTGCGCTTCCGGCTCCTGACTCGTTTCCTTCTCACCCTCCGAGGCGGTCTCTGTGCCTCCGTTTGTGGTTTCGCTCGGTGTTTTGCTTGTCTGTCCGCTTATCGTTTCACGCAAGACCGGGTCGGTGCTTTCCGTGTGGCCTTGGTCTTGCAGATCGCAGCTGCATAAAAGCAGGACTGCAAGCAGACATATCGTTATCATCGCATGTTTCATATTGAACTCTCTGTCGGCTGTTTTTTGATTTGCGGTTCGCCTGCCGACATTATACCATAAGCGGGGAGCCGATTCAAGCGCCAAAAAAACAGGCGCTCTCGGTATGTGTCAAGCGTTTATTGGGCGACGGGCTCGATTTGCCCGCGAATCCAAATTGAGGTGTCTTGAACGAAGGCGCTGAATTCGCCCCTCGGTATCGGAAAATCTCAATATATGCGCAAAAACGAATAAATATTGAGAATTCTGCTTGAACAAAGCGCAATCATACGCTATAATATCGGTGGAAAGGTTTCCCGGAATTTGGTCCGAATTGGAAACAGGAAGCCTTTCACGACTGATTCAGGAGGAGAACCTATGCTGAAACACAAGATCATTTCTCTGGTTTTGACCTGCGTTTTGCTCATCGCAATGCTCCCTGCCATCCCTTTCTCCGCGCAGGCCGCCCAGATCCCGGACGACGCGGTTTCCTTTCAGGGACACCGTTACATGCGATATGAGCTTGCAATGACGTGGACCGAAGCGCAGCACTATTGCGAACGTCTGGGCGGACACCTCGCAACCATTACCTCGGAGGAGGAGCAGAACACAATCGCCGCCTTGATTTCGCTTGGGCAGAGGAACGCCTACTGGTTGGGGGCGAATCGGCTCAGCGGATCGTGGGAATGGATCACCGGCGAGCCGATGGTCTACACCCACTGGCACGAAGACCAGCCGGACGGCTCCGGCGACTACATGGATCTGTTTGGGCCAGCGCAAACCGAATGGACCAGCACCTATTGGGACGACACCGGCGACGCCGGTGACGACACCGGCGGCTTCACGTCGGAGGTCATCGGCTTTGTCTGTGAGTGGGAGGAGGCGGAGCCCGCGCCCGCTCTGTCGGACGAAATCATCCATTTAATCTTCTCGGACATGGCCTACGCCAGAATCCCGGCCTCCTTCAAGAATAGCGGAAAAACGGTGGCCCAGTGGCTTCTGGAAAAGACCTATCTGGAGATTCCCGAAGGCGAACCGGGATACGATGAGGAAGAAATGACCCAGCCCATTTTCGAGCAGTCCGACATGAACCGGCTTCAGGTCTATCAGATGCTCGGGGACTGGATCATTGCCGACGTGATTGACGGCGAGGCGGGGTATGCCGCGAACGTCTTCCGCAAGGGCAACGACGTGATCATCGCCTATCGCGGCTCCGAGGGCGGCCCGGCTTCCATGTTCACCACCGACGCGGATTGGCGCGTCGATATGCGCTTCGCCCTGCTCAACCAGCTCGACGGGCGGCAGTTCAACGCCGCGCTGGAGACCTACCGCACCTACGCCAACACAGGGAACGTCACGCTGACGGGACACTCTCTGGGCGGCGCGCTGGTCACCTACGTCTCCACGCTGACGGGGGCAAGGGGATATTCCTTCGACGGCGCGGCAGGCCACGTCATCGACCTCACCTATCTGTTTGAGCCGCAGGCCATCGACTTCCACTCCATGGATCAGATGCCCTTTGTGAACATCACGGATCCCCCGAGTGTGCCGACCTTCGGCGCCGATCTGATTCAGCACACCAACGAAACCCTGCTTCCGGGAATCTGCTATCAGACCAACCCACAGGCAATCCCCTATTATTCCACCCTCTTCTGGACGCACCAGCAGTATTCCAACACCCGGCCCAGCGCGGACGGGACGCTTCTGGAATTCATGCCGATCACAGAGCGTCACCAGCCGGCGAACCCCTGGTATGCTTCGGTCGATTACTCCTTCCTTGGCATTGCCACGGGCGGAATCTGCGGCGTGCTGGTCGGGCTTGTGACCGGCGGCCTTCCCGGCGCAATCGGCATCGGCGGCTCCGGCGGCCTCCTTCTGGGGGCCTTGGGCAGGATGGTGAAGGTCGGCAACGTGCATCTCGGCACGGCGGGAAACGACGTGATCTCCGCGCTCACTGGAGTGCAAAGTGTTCTTGACCTCACCGCCGTCATCACGGAAAACGTCATCTATGGCGGGGACGGGGTGGATTCTCTGGTGGGTGCCGCTTCCGGCGACGTGCTGATTCCGGGCAGCCTCGAAGGCGATTGGCTCGCCGGCGGCTTGGGAAGCGACGTGTATCTGCTGGACGCGGGGCAGCCCGGCACGGTCTATCTCTCCGACACCATCGGTCAGGACGTGATCCGCCTGCACAACGCCGGTTCCCTGACGGTCGGCGCGATTGCGCCCACCGGTTACGATGCGGCTTCCAAGAGCTACGGATTCTCGCTGGACGGCGGATGTACCGTATATCTGCGCAAGACGCTCTTCCGGCATCGCTTCCAGATTCTCGCGGAGGACGGAACGCCGCTTTGCCGGATCGACACCAAGGGCGGGATGGATCTGCGCGCGCCGGTGCAAGCGGAAGAAGCGCCGGACTGCAAGGAAATCACGGTGGAGGGCCGGTGTGAGGTGGACGTTTTCGCCCCGGACGGTGCGCTGGCTGCCACCTATTCCACCCTGTCGCCCGGTCTGTTTTCCGAGGAGTTCGGCACCGTCTTTGTCTGTTCCGGCGACGAACAGCCTGTCTTGACCGCAACGCTCTATGACAGCTATACCTTGAAGGTGCGCGGGGATTCCACCGTGGACACGGTCATCGTAGGAACCGAAACGGATCACTACGTCAACGAGGTCCGCCGCGTGGCGCAGGTGAATCTGCGCGTGGCAGACGCTGAAATCACGCCGAAGACGTATACCGTCCGGCAGGACGGCAAGACGCTCCCGGCGAAAAAGGCCGAAAAGACCGTTTCGGTCTCCGTCAGCAGCCAAGAACAGATGCTTTCCCTGAATGCTTCCACCTTGCTTCATGCCCGGGCACAGTTCGCGGATCAAACATCCACGGATCGCGTCTATTGGATCAGCGGCAACCCCGAGATTGCGACCTGTGAGGCCGGGGAAAACGGAACCTGCACGGTGACGGCGGTGGGTGTCGGAGAAACGGAGCTCTATGCCGTTGCAGAGGACAGCGGTCTTTATGCGGTTTGCAGGGTGACGGTCACGGAAGCCGCGCCGGAGCCGCTGCCGTTCCAAGACGTTTCAGAGAATCAATACTACTATGACGCCGTGTGCTGGGCCTACCGCCACAATCCCCGGATTACAAGCGGCACAGACGCAACGCATTTCAGTCCCAAGAAGACCTGCACCCGCGCCGAGGTCGTCACCTTCCTCTGGGCCGCAGAGGAAAAGCCGGACGCGGACTGGAGCAGCAATCCCTTTGCGGATGTGAAAAAGAGCAAGTACTACTTCAAGCCGGTGCTCTGGGCCTTCCAAAATGGCGTCACCAAGGGCGCGGACGAAACGCACTTCAATCCCAACGGCGACTGCACCCGGGCTCAGGTCGTCACCTTCCTCTGGGCCCTGCAGGGCAAGCCGGAGCCGGTGGGCAGAAACCCATTTGCGGACGTGGGGGCCAAGGATTGGTACTGCAAGGCGGTGCTCTGGGCCTATGAAAAGGGCATTACCAAGGGCACGGACGCGACGCATTTCAGTCCGACAAAGCCCTGCACCCGCGCGGAGGTCGTCACCTTCCTCTACAAAGCGTTTGGCGGATCACCAAAAAGCGCCCCCCTGCCGCATGGGAATTATTTCACGTTTATGGGAACCTTTCCCTTTTGAAACCGTCATAAGGGCAGTTGGAACTGCAACACTGATTTTCAAAGAGAAAGGATGATTCCCCAATGAAACTGAAAATGATTCTCTGCACGGCATTGGCCGTGATTCTGGCCTTCTCCTGCCTGACCGGCTGCCAGAGCACGGCAACCCCCGGCACGTCCGACGTGAAGCCGACGGATGTGAAACCGGATTCCCCCGCGCCGGCCGTTCCGCTCGCGGCGATCACCAACGCCAAGGCGCTGGGCTTCTCCGCCTTTGACAACCAGCTTGTCGAATATCTCAAGCAGGCGGGGCGCGCCGACGAGAATTTCACCGTCTCTCCCCTTTCCTTCAAGGCTGCGCTGGCAATGGCGGTGCTCGGCGCGGAGGGGGAGACCCAGGCCCAGCTTCTCCAAGCGCTCGGCTACCGGGATTTGAACGAGCTGCGGGCATGGTACGCCACGGTTCTGGCCGGTGTGGACGACTTTGAAGCGTTTTTTGACTCCCTCGATCAAATCAACGCAGGCCTCCCCGGCGCCGCTCCCAGCGCGGAGCGAACCGCCGCCTACCGCGTAGTCAATTCCGTCTGGTCCAATCAGGATCTCCCCGGCGAGTTCCGTCAGAGCTTTGTGGACGACGTTGCCAACACCTGCCGCGCCGAGGTCGGCTCTGCCGCTGCCGCCGAGTTGGCCGACGCCGTAAACGCATGGGTCAACGAGCAGACCAACGGGCTGATCCCCAGCATTTTGCACGATGCCTCCAAAGTCTCCGCGATTCTGGTCAACGCGCTGTATCTGAAGGCCGGCTGGGAGAGCTGCTTCCATCAGGTCGAAGACCGCGACTTTACGACCGGCTCCGGCGAGAAGGTGAAAAAGCCCTTTATGAGCCAATGCGCCGATCTGCGGTACTTCAAGGACGAGCAGACGCAGCTGGTCTCGGTTCCCCTGCAGGGCGGCTTCGAGATGGTCTTCGTTCTTGGCGAGGATACCGGTCTGGCCGAGAAGCTGAGCAAGGCGGAGACAACGCTGGTGGATCTCACCGTTCCGATGTTCGACGTGGAGACCACGCTGGATCAAAAGGAGCTGGTAGACTATCTCAAGCTTGTGGGCTGCGAAAAAATGTTCACGGACGTGGCGGAGTTCGATCCGATGTACACGCAGAGCCTTTATGTAGACGATATTATCCAGAAGGCGAAGGTTCACGTCGACGAGGATGGGATCGAGGCCGCGGCGGTCACCGCAATTTTGGAGTTAGCAGGATGTGCCGAGCCGGAGCCGAAGACCCCCGAGATCTTCTGCGCGGACCGTCCGTTCAGCTTCTACATTGTGAAGGACGGCGAAGCCCCCGAGCTGCTCTTCTGGGGACAGATTGTGAAGTAAGAAATCGTTTTTTTGAACCTGTCAAGGCCGATTGCCTGAACTTCGGGCAATCGGCCTTTTGGCGCGCAAGATACTTGCATTTTTCGACGGGATGTGCTATTCTTTTACGCGGTTTCCAAAAAACAGAAATACCATGCAAACGGAGGAATCATCCATGAAAGCATCGGAACCCTCGCGCAGCGGCAATCCCAAGGATGCGCGTATGCCGAAGCAGCCCTTGTTTCAGCCGAAGCTCTTCTCCTCGCTGAAGCACTATAACAGGGGCAAGCTCGTCAACGATCTCGTTGCCGGTCTGATCGTTGCGATCATCGCCCTGCCCCTTTCCATCGCGCTCGCCATTGCGTCCGGCGTCTCGCCGGAAAAGGGCCTGTACACTGCCATCACCGCAGGCTTCGTCATTGCCCTTCTCGGCGGCAGCAGCGTCAACATCTCCGGACCCACCGCCGCGTTTGCCGCCATTGTCGCAGGGATCGTCGCCTCGCAGGGCCTCTCCGGCCTGATTCTCGCAACCATTCTTGCCGGCATCATTCTGATCCTCCTCGGCGTGTTCCGCTTTGGCTCTCTGATCAAGTTCATCCCGATGTCTCTGACCGTCGGCTTTACCGCCGGCATTGCCGTAACCATCATCATCGGGCAGATCAAGGACTTCTGCGGTCTGACCTTCGTGCCGGGAACCAACGCGATTGAGACGGTTGACAAGGTCAAGGCAATCGTCGCCTCCATCGGCACGATCGACGCAAAGACCGTCCTCATGGGCCTCATCGGCATGGCAATTCTGATTCTCTGGCCCCTGCTGGGGAAGACCGGGCTCGGCGCGTTCTCCAAAATCTGCGGCAAGATCCCCGCGTCGATCATCGCCGTGATTGCGGGCGTGCTGATTGTGCAGTTTACGCCCCTGAAGGTCAACACCATTGGGACGCTCTATCCCGATTTGAAGGCCGGGTTCCCCGCCCCAGCCCTTCCCTCGTTCAGCTTTGAGACGGTAAAGGCCGTCATTCCCAGCGCCTTTACGATTGCCATTCTCGCCGCCATTGAATCGCTGCTCTCCTGCGTCGTCTCTGACGGCATGATCGGGGACAAGCACAACTCCAATCAGGAGCTGATTGCCCTTGGCGCGGGAAACGTCTGCTCCGGCATCTTCGGTGGCATTCCCGCTACCGGCGCGATTGCAAGAACGGCGGCCAACGTGAAAAACGGCGGTCGCTCCCCCATTGCAGGCATGGTCCACGGGCTGGTCCTGCTGCTGTTCCTCCTCGTTCTCATGCCGGTGGCCAAGCTGATCCCCATGCCGATCATCGCCGCGATCCTCTTTATGGTCGCCTACAACATGAGCGAATGGCGGCATTTCGTCCGGATCGTCAAAACGGCCCCGCTGAGCGATACGCTGGTGCTGGTTCTGACCTTTGTGCTGACGGTCGTGTTCGATCTCGTCGTCGCCATCGGCGTGGGCCTTGTGCTCTCGTCTCTTCTGTTTATGAAGCGCATGGCGGACACCTCCAGCGTGCGCCGCTGGCAGGCCTACAACGACCCCACGAACAAGAAGATGAAGCCGATCCCCAAGGGAACGCTGGTTTACGAATTTATCGGCCCCATGTTCTTCGCCGGGGCGAACAAGATCATGGAATTCGCGATGGAAGACGATACGAAGGCCCTGATCCTCCGCATGGGAGGCGTACCCGCCGTCGATGCCACGGCCATGAGCCATCTGGAAAACCTGCAAAGTGAATGCGAAGCAAGAGGCGTTCGCCTCATTCTTTCCAGAGTCCCGGAATTCACGTGCAGCATCATGAAGAAAGACGGCTTCTATGCCAAGGTCGGCGCGGAAAACTTCGCCTCCGGCATTGATGAGGCGCTCGGAATCGCGGAGCGCTACTGCGCCGAGGCGGAACAGCCGAACTGATCCGGCGCCGTGCGACGAATGACCACCTCGGAGGGGACAGGTTTTCCGTCCCCTCCGAGGTGATTTGACGCCGGCCAAAAAAGTACGGTCTTCAATCGGGGACGGTGCCGCAGGAGGCGAAACGCCTCCCCTACTACGCCGTTTCCCTTAAAAGTTGATTTCTTCCGTAGTGGGGCATAACAGCTAAAAGTTGAGTTTTTCCGTAGTGGCCGAACTCGAAGAGTCACGGAGTATGACCACATCGGCCAGAACGTTGCAGGCATTGGCCGCATTCCGTAGGCGGAGGGAGAGGCCGCTGTGGTCAGCGGCCTCTTCGGGATGGGCTGAACAGGTTTTCTTCGGCTTTTCGTTGACGGGGCGATTGGGATATGCTACAATGAAGGACAGAATTTGGGTCAGAACCGATCAGACCAACAAAGATTCGGAGAGATTGCCATGTCTTACCGCCGTTTATCCTTCGAGCAGTACTTTATTGATACCAGTCAGGATCACAACCACACCGGCAAGGCGACGCGCGCGCTGCAATATGAGTCGCTGCGCTATCCCTGCACCGGCAAGCTTCACCGGCTGCTGCGCCTCGGGCATGAGGTCAACTTTGAGCTGCACTACGAGGCGGAGCGCAACGTGATCCAGATCCATTTTCAGAAGACGCTCGGCTTCTCGGACTGGTTTGCAAACATCGTCGAGTTCGCCGCTGACTACTACGACGCCATTGAGTTTGAGGGCAAGCCGCTCCAGCTCCGGGTGCATCGCGGCTGGGCGGAGATGTATCTGGCGGCAAAGCGCGTCGTCCGAAGCCGCTGGCAGCTCCTGCATGAGCAGCACCCGGACGCGGAAACAGAAATCATCGGCTGGTCGCTCGGCTCCGGGCAGGCCATGCTCTGCGCGCAGGATTTGAACTACAACTACGGTCTGCGCGCCCACGTTTTCACCTTCGGCAGCGTGCGGCCCTTCCGCGGGAAAAAGGCCGACGCCGACGCGTTGGCGCGCTATCTGGCGACGCTCTGCGTCGAGTGCTGGAACCTGTCGGACGTCAACGATCTGGTCACCTATATGCCGCCCTTCAAGGGCTATACCGGCATTCGCCGCGTGGACGTGCAGTCCGCAAAGCGCCGTCTGTTCCGCCTGCTGAAGCCCGGCTACTACCACACCTATTACGATACGCCGTCGCTCTACACAGCGCTCAACGTCGGCGCATCCAAGGAAGAATCTGATCCGATATAATTTAGGAGGCATTGCGATGAAGGTTGCAATTATGGAAGGTCTCGGCATTTCCGAAGCCGAGCTGGCCGCCCGGAAGGCGCCGTTTGAGGCCGAGGGCGTGGAATTTAAGGACTACGTCCGCACGCTTGACGTTCCGACGCTGATTGCGCAGGCAAAGGACGCGGAGGTGATGATTCTCGCCAACATGCCCATGCCCGCCGAGGTGCTCCGCGCCTGCCCGAAGCTGAAATTTGTGGACGTGGCGTTCACCGGCGTGGATCACGTGGGGCTGGACGCCGCCCGGGAGCGGGGCATTGCCGTCAGCAATGCCTCGGGCTACTCCAACGAGGCGGTGGCGGAGCTGGTGCTCGGCATGGCGCTGTCTATGGCGCGGAATCTGCGCGCCGTGGAGGATCGCTGCCGCACCGGCGGGACGAAGGACGGACTGGTCGGCTGGGAGATCAAGGGCAAAACCGTGGGCATCGTCGGTCTGGGCAAGATCGGGACGCGGTCTGCCGAGCTGTTCCACGCCTTCGGCGCAAAGATTCTGGCCCACAGCCGCAGCATCCACGCCGACGCGCCGGACTATGTGGAGCAGGTGGGGCTGGAGGCACTGTTGCGCCGCGCCGATCTTGTGGCGCTCCACTGTCCGCTTAACGACAGCACACGCGGTCTGATCGGGGCGGCGGAGCTTGCCATGATGAAGCCCGGCGCCCTGCTCATCAACGCCGCGCGCGGCCCGGTGGTGGACGAGGTGGCGCTGGCCGAGGCCCTGCGCCGGGGCAGCATCGGCGGGGCCTGTCTGGACGTGTTTGCCACGGAGCCGCCGCTGGACCCTGCCGCGCCCCTGCTGAACGCGCCGCACACACTGGTGACGCCCCACGTCGCCTTTGCCACGCAGGAGTCCATGTCCCTGCGGGCGGAGATCGTGTTTGACAACCTCCGCGCCTGGATGGACGGACAGCAGCAAAACGTCGTCCTCTGATGGGTTCTCTTTCCCTCCTCTGGCGCATAGACTGTGCCAGAGGAGGGATTGTCATGTCTTCATGCAGATTTACAGACTGGCAGTACCGGGAGGTCATCAACGTGTGCAGCGGGGCGCGGCTTGGCTTCGTCTGCGATCTGGAGGCGGAGCTGCCGGACGGGCGAATCTGCGCGATCTACGTGCCCGGCCCGTGCCGGTTTTTTGGCTGCCTGTGGCACTGCGGCTACTACCGAATCCCGTGGTCCTGCGTCCGTCGGGTCGGGGACGACATCATTTTGGTGGACGCCGATCTGTCCGCCTGCCGGGTCGGCCGCCAGCGGCGGCGCAGAGGATGCGACGACGGAAGCTGCGCAGTGATCCGGTAGCGCGGGAGAAGAAAAATCGGAGTAAAATTCCCGGTTTTTGGGAAAAATAATGCTTGCAATTCGTTCTTGCATCATGTATAATACTTCGGCATGGGCAGAATTGTCCGTGACACTGCAACTCACACACCCGGAGATTGCCGCCTTGTGCCCGCGCAGGGTGGGCCGGCAAGATGATCGGGGTGGAGGAAAAAACAAAAAGGAGATTTTCAAAATGGCAGTCGTATCCATGAAGCAGCTGCTGGAAGCCGGCGTCCACTTCGGACACCAGACCCGCCGCTGGAACCCCAAAATGGCCCCGTACATCTACACGGAGCGCAACGGCATCTATATCATCGACCTGCAGAAGACCGTGAAGAAGCTTGAGGAAGCTTACGCTTTCGTTCGTCAGCTCGCGGAGAACGGCGAG
>CACXHI010000241.1 GCA_902767395.1 Oscillospiraceae bacterium | reverse complement strand
TACCATGAGGCCGGGCACGCGGTCTCCGCCTGGTATCTGCCGCATCATGCGCCCGTGCAGATGGTCACGATCATCCCGCGCGGCCCCGCAGGTGGCCTGACCATGTATCTGCCCGAGGAGGATCAGGACGACACCAGCCGTTCTGAAATGTTTGAATCCATTGTCTCCGCCCTTGGCGGGCGAATTGCCGAGAGCATGAAGATGGACGATATTTCCACCGGCGCCTCCGCCGACATCCGGCAGGCAACCGAAATCGCCCACGATATGGTTACCCGCTACGGCATGTCCGAGGCCCTCGGTACGGTGCGCTACGGCAACGACGAGGAGGTTTTCGTCGGCATGAGCTACGGCAGAACCCGTCCCTATTCCGACCAGACCGCCGGAAAGATCGACGACGAGGTGCGCCGGATCATTGACCGCGCCTACGAAACCTGTGAACGCATTCTCAAGGAGCACGACGATCAGCTCGAGCAGGTGGCCCAGTATCTTCTGGCCCACGACACCATGACGCGGAGCCAGTTCGACGCCTGCATGAAGGGCGAACCGATTCCCGAGAACGAGTCGGAGTCCCTCTTTGACCGCTTCGCCAATCTGGACAATCAGGAAGAGGCCGAGGAAGCGGCGTCCTCTGCGGAGGAACCAGGCGCCTTCGAAGACAACTGAACGCAAAAAAGCAGGGCACAAGCCCTGTTTTTTTGCATGGTTCGGACAGAATTCCGTTGCGCGGATCGGGAAAAGATAGTATAATAATCCCAACAACGTCAGAAAGGATGCGTATCATGAACTATCCGACCCCACATATTCAGGCAACTCCGGCGGATTTCGGCCAGACCGTGCTGATGCCCGGCGACCCGCTGCGGTCGAAATACATTGCCGAGCACTTTCTGCAGGACGCCGTGCTGGTGAACAACGTGCGCGGTGTACAGGGTTATACCGGGCTGTACAAGGGCGTGCGCGTTTCCGTCATGGCCTCCGGGATGGGAATGCCCTCGATGGGGATCTATTCCCACGAGCTGTTCGAGGTCTTCGGCGTGCGGAACATCCTCCGCATCGGATCGGCGGGAGCCATTCAGCCGGAAATCAACCTCAAAGACCTTGTGATTGCGATGGGTGCGTCCATGGACTCCAATTATCAGGCGCAGTTTCATCTGATGGGAACCTTCGCGCCGATCTGCTCCTATGAAATGCTTCAGGCGGCGACCAAATCCGCCGACGAGCTGGGAGCGGCGTACCACGTCGGCAATCTGCTCTCCTCCGATTTCTTCTATGACGACGATGCGGGCGTGCCCGATGCGCTTGCCCCCAAGAAGAACTGGCAGAAGATGGGGGTTCTCGCGATTGAGATGGAGTCCGCCGCCCTCTATCTGAATGCGGCCCGTCTGCACAGGAACGCGCTGTGCATCTGCTCCGTCTCCGATCAGTTGGTCCGGCATGAGTACCTCTCCGCCGAGGAACGGCAGACGGGCTTTGCGCAGATGATGCAGGTCGCGCTCGAAACTGCGGTAAAGCTTGAGAAATAAACAACAGGGGAGAAGAACAGCGTGAAGCGAGTTTTTTTGATTGTACTGGACTCCTGCGGGGCAGGCGAGCTGCCGGACGCGGCGCGGTTTGGAGATTTCGGCGTCAACACTCTGCGCTCCTGCGCGTCCTCTGCGCTGCTTTCGATCCCGAATCTGCGCGCGGCCGGACTTGGAAACATTGACGGACTGGACTTTCTCGGTCCCGCAGCCCGGCCGGCCGGCGCGTTCGGCAAGCTGGCGGAGAAGTCCATGGGCAAGGATACCACCATTGGTCACTGGGAGTTGGCGGGCGTCGTGTCGCCAGAGCCGCTGCCCACCTATCCGGACGGCTTCCCGGAGGAGGTGCTTCGTCCCTTCCGCGAGGCGACGGGGCGCGGCGTGCTTGCCAACGCGCCTTGGTCCGGTACGGCGGTCATCAATGAATTTGGAGATACGCACGTCCAAACGGGCGATTTGATCGTCTACACCTCCGCCGATTCGGTCTTTCAGATTGCCGCCCATGAGGACGTGGTCCCCGTCGAGCAGCTCTATGAATACTGCCGCATTGCCCGGGGAATTCTGCGCGGCAAGCACGCCGTTGGGCGCGTGATTGCCCGTCCCTTCGTGGGCAAGGGAAACGGGAATTACACCCGCACCGCCAATCGGCACGACTTTTCCCTTGAACCGCCTCGGAAAACGATGCTGGACGCTTTCTGTGACGCGGGACTGGATGCCATTGCCGTCGGCAAGATCTACGATATTTTTGCCGGGCAGGGGATCAGGGAGCACGTCTATACCACGGGCAATGCGGACGGCATGGCGAAGACTGCGGCCTATGCCGACCGGAATTTTCACGGTCTCTGCTTTGTCAATCTGGTGGATTTTGATATGCTCTACGGGCACCGCCGGAATGTGGACGGCTACGCAGCCGCGCTGACGGAGTTCGATGCGTGGCTGGGGGCTTTCCTGAAAAAGCTGGGGCCGGAGGACGCGGTGATGATTACGGCGGATCACGGCTGTGATCCGGCTTACACTGCCACCACCGATCACACGCGGGAGTACGTCCCCCTGCTGATTCTGGGCGAGGCCATCCAGCCGGTCAATCTCGGCGTTCGTCCCTGCTTTGCCGATCTTGCGGCCACCGTCTGTGACCTGTTTGGGCTGCCGCTGCAAACAGAGGGCAGAAGCTTCAAGGAGGCGATCTTGAGATGACGACGCCGGAAACGCTGGTTGCTCTTGCCAAACAGGCGCGCAGCCGCTCCTACTGTCCCTATTCCGGGTTTGCCGTCGGCGCGGCCCTGCTGTGTGCGGACGGCAGCG
>CACXHI010000240.1 GCA_902767395.1 Oscillospiraceae bacterium | reverse complement strand
GTAGTCCTTGGGCGTCAGGCAGGAGGCCGTGACGCACTCGGTGGTTCCGTAGCCCTCCCGAATCTGAATCCTCGCGTTGTGCGCGCGGAGGAAGTCGTCCACCTTGCGCTTGAGCTCGATGGAAAGGGAGTCGCCGCCGGAGAACATCCCGTCCAAAAAGCTCAGATCCGCTTTGTCCAGCAAATCGGTGCGCAGCAGCGCTTCAAACAGCGTCGGAACGCCGGGAACGAGATTGGGTTTCTTCTTCATCAGGAGTCTGGCATAGCCCTTGACGTTAAACTGCGGAACCAGAATGCAGCGCGCGCCGCCGACAAGCGCGGTATGAATGCCGATGCCGAGGCCGAAGCCGTGAAAGACCGGCATGACCGAGAGCATTTTCTTCCCCACGATGGACTTGCAGCCGGAGGCCGCGATGGTTTGCAGGGCCGTGGCGTTGAAATTGTCCGAGGAAAGCAGGATGCCCTTGGTCGTCCCGGTGGTTCCCCCGGAATAGAGAATGGAAGCGCCCTCCCCGCCGGAGATCACCGTTTCCGGCGGAAGCGGCTGTCCGCGCGCGCCGCCCCGCAAAAAGTCGCGCCAGCGCAGATAATCTCCTTTTTCGGGCAGCTTGGGCGTCTTACGGGCGGATTTCGTCAGCGGATAGAGCTGGCGCAGGGGTGCGGGCAGCTCGTCCTTGATGAAGGCGATCAGAGGGATCACCGGGTGGTCCAGCCGGTTGCGGATTTCCTCCAGCTTCGGATAGAACTGATCGAGAATCAGAATCGCCTTGGAATGGGAGAAGTTCAGATAGAACGCAATCTCCGCGGGAGCGGACAACGGATGGATCATATTGGACACCGCGCCGATCCGATTCAGCGCGTAAAAGGCGTCCACGGCCTGCGGCGTGTTGGGCATACAGATCGTGACCCGGTCGCCCTTCTTGATGCCAAGCGCGACAAACGCGCGCGCCGTCCGGTCGATCCGGCGCAGGAATTCGTCGTAGGTCGTTTCCTTGTTCAGAAACTCATAGGCCACCAGCGACGGATGCGCCAGCGCCGTCTGCCGGACCAACTGATAGAGGGTCAGGTTGGGATAGTCGAGGTGCTTCGGCATATCGCCATAGAAGCGCAGCCAAGGCGCCTGCTCGGAAATACCCATCTGGTTTTCTCCCCGCTTTCTGTTTCGTTTCCGTTTGCGCGATTTCATATATTATATGAGATGTGCGGGAAAATTGCAAGCAATTTTCCCGCACATCTCATATTTACCTTTCCAACAGCTTCGCCAGCGGGGGACGGCGCACTTGCATGGCCCCCTTGGGGCAGAATTCCTGACAGCAAAAGCACCGGATGCAGGTTTTCCGCTCCACCACAGGCTTTCCCCGGCGCATGGTGATTGCCTTGGCCGGGCAGATCCGCTCGCACTTGCGGCAGCCGACGCAGGCGGTCTTCTCCACGCTGGGGCGGGCGGCAAGGCTGCGGGAGAGAAAGCGGCTGAACAGCGCGCCGCGCACCCCGCCGCCCAGCAGGTTTTGGAATTGCAGGCCGTTGCGCTGGGTGATGGTGACGAAATCCCTCGAAACAAACCGCTCCCACGGCCCGTCGATCTCCAATTCCGAAAGCTGCTCCGGACAAAGCCCCCGCTCCCACGCCGCGCGCAGGGTCGGAACCGTACCGGGATCAAGGCCGATGAGCTTGGCGCAGAGCAGGTCGATCCGGTGCGGGTTCTCCCCTGCCAGCAGGCAGCCAATCTGCTTCGGCGTTCCGGCGGTGGGGCCGTTGCCCTCCATTGCCACCACCGCGTCCACCAGATGCAGTTGCGGCTTCCAGAATTCATCCAGATCCACCAGCATTCGGGCAAAGTCCATCGGATCGGGATAGCGGAAGTGGTACTCCGGCTTCATCGTGCCGGGGATGGAGCCGAACAGGTTCTTGGCGGCGGCGGAGAGTCCCATCATGCCGTGGGATTTCAGCTTGCAGAAGTTGATGATCGCGTCGCAGTCGAGCAGCCAGCCCGTTACCGTGGCGTGCTTGCAGACCACGGCCTCCGGCAGCGCCGTATCCCGGGTGGAGAAATCCCGATTCAGGACGCCTCCGGTCGTGTCCATGCCGGACGCGGCATAGACGCGGTTGAGGAAGGCAGCGTTGTACAGGCCGCCGGGGCTGTCTCCTACCACTGCAACGGCTCCACGCGCCTGAAGCAGCTCCACAAGGGCCGAAATCAGCGCCGGATGGGTCGTCGCCGCACTGTCCGGGGACATGGCGGCGACCAGATTGGCCTTGATGCCGATGCGCATTCCCGGGCGAATCCAGTCCAATCCCCCGACGCGGGCAAGGAGGGCTTCCAGCGCAGGCCGGACGTGCGCCGGATCGTAATTCGCGCAGGGAACCAGAACCACGTCAGCCATTTCGCTTTCCCCCCGTCCACGCCTCCAAGCGCTGTCGGAGCAGCAGATACCGTTCGTATTTTTCGCACTTGGAAAAGTGCTCCTCCCGCCGCTGGAGCGGGTTTTCGGAATAATCCAACGCTTCGTCGTGGAATTGCTCGGAGGTCAGATCGAAGGCGCGGCCATGGACGACGTTATAACAGTGGAAGCTCCCGTCCGGGCGCGGGATGCCATAGACCTCGCCGCCGAAGAGGTCCTGGGCGAGAAAGGCCGTGACGGAGCACTGGCCGAGGGTGGGATCGTCCTCTGTCCACCGATCACGCATCCGGGGTGCGCAGGTCTCGGCGCACCAGCAGGCCAGCAGGGCGCGGTAGAGCGTCTGGGGCGTGGTCACGCCTGGAAGCACCGTTTTCGTCGGCGGAAACCGCTTTTCAAAGCCGTAAAAGGACATGAAAACACCTCCACATTTGCAAATGCACAGCATGATTGCTTTACCACTTTGTTATTCTATCATCTGACTGGAATCCGCACAAGCAAAAAGATTGTTTTTTTTGAAAAAAGTATTATACTTTACCTGCAAGCTTTTTCCGTTGCTTTCGTCATACAGGGTGGCGGGGGAAAACAGAGCGATTGCCGCTCCAAAAAACCGAAAAAAAGGTTTTTGGAAGCTGCAATCTTTCCCGGTTCTTCCCGTCATACTGAGTGACAGGGGAAACAGAGCGGCCGCCTTCCGAGAAAGAATTCAAAAAAATATTTTGATACTGCAATCTTTTCGGATTCTCCCCGTCATACAGAGTGAAAAGGAAAAAAGGAGGAATGATTCCCTTGTCAGATGAGCAAATCATCAAACTGTTCTGGGCGCGAAACGAAAGCGCCATTTCCGAAACGGATCGGAGCTACGGGTCACAGTGCCGCAGTCTCTCCCGCCGCATCCTGCGGAACACGGAGGACGCTGAGGAATGTGTCAACGACAGCTATCTGCGGCTCTGGCAGCAGCTTCCGCCGGAAAAGCCCGACTCGCTCGGCGCGTACCTGACGCGGATCGTGCGGAATCTGTGCGTAGACCGTCTGCGGGCGGAGGGCGCCGCCAAGCGGGGCGGCTCTTCCATCACCGTCTCGCTCGACGAGCTTGATCAGGTTACGGGACACAGCAACGTCGAGAGCCGGATTACTGCGGTGGAATTGGGAAAGGCAGTAGACCGTTTTCTGCGCGCCCAATCGGAAACAGCACGCAACATCTTCCTGCGGCGTTATTACTATTTCGACACCCGCACGGAAATCGCAGACCGCTATGAAATCTCTGCCGCACAGGTCTCGGTGACACTTTCCCGTACCAGAAAGCGGCTTCAGGCGTACTTAAAGAAGGAGGGCTTGTTATGAAATCTGAAGAATTGCTTTACAGCATGGAACACGTTGGTTCCGACCTGCTG
>CACXHI010000239.1 GCA_902767395.1 Oscillospiraceae bacterium | reverse complement strand
CTTCAAGCGAGCACCCCGCTGCCGTGAAGGCCCGAAGACAGCTTTTTTGAAAGCTGTGCGCCGTCTGTCTGCAAGCTGTGCCGAAGCACTTGACTTTTTGTCGCTCCGGCGCTATGGTGTGCGTGCAGGGAGGGATGATCCGTGAAAATACGAATTGCAGTCAGTCAGGAGCGGGAGCAGGCCGTCACCGAGGCGCTGCTCCGCGCCGGGTTTGAGTTGGACGACGAGGCGGAGCTGGTCGTGCTCGAGAACGATCAATCTGCCCGCCACCTTGCAGTCCGGGACCAAGACGGCAATCGCCTGCATCTGGCAGTCGAGGAAATCGTCTTCATCGAAGCCCTCGGGCACAGCATCCTCGTCCACGGCATGGACGGTGTCTACCAAACCAGCGACCGTCTGTACCAGCTCTGCCTGATGCTGGACCCCAAGCAGTTTTTACGAATCAGCAACTCCGTCATTATTCAACGTCACAGGGTCAAAAAAAATCTGCCTGCCATGTCGATGAAGTTCACCCTGCTCATGGCGGAGGGCTCCAAGGTGGACGTGACCCGCACGTATTACAACAGCTTCAAAAGCTTTTTCGGAATCTAAGGAGGATTATCAATGGATGGTCTCACAACCGGAGGCGTGATCGCATACGTCTTGCTGTTGGGCATTGCTACCCTTGCAGTGGTGCTTTACAATCTCTTTTACCGAAAGCACATCAACCGTGCACTGAAGGAGGACGACGCGCCCGGCCCGGTTCCCGAGCCTCGGGGAACCGGGAAGGTCGTGCTCTTCCTCCTGCTCCTCGTCTGCTTCGGTCTGTGGGAGGCGCACAAAATGGAGAAGCTCAACGAGTTGGACAGTCAGCTCGCTGCTGTGCAAAGCTACTGCGCCACTCTGGAGAGTAGGATTGGCGAAATGCAGAAATTAAAAGAGCAGGAGGCGCAAGCGGAGCGCGCGTTCCTCTCCTTTGACTGGGAAACCCACGACGTTGATTTTCTCGCCCGTACCGCAACGGTGGACTTCCGCGCCGTTCCGAAGGAGGCCTCCGAGGAGGCGGAAGTGGCCCTGTCGCTGCGCGAGAAAGCCTATCAGCTTGTGCGCGGCGAGGATGGCGTCTATCGGGCTTCCGTAACGGTCAACCCCTTCGAGTTTATGACGAATGACGAAGAGAGTGCCTTCCTCACCCTGACCGTGGACGGGAAAAGCCAAAACGAGATGGTGGAATTCTATCCGGGCTTTGAGCAAAGCTTCCCGAAGGTCGACGTGTGGCTGAACGAGGGCGTTACGCATGAGGAGAAAGCAGGAAAGGTGATTCTGGACGCGGCGCCGTACGTGCAGAATCCGGACGCCTCCGAGATTCGCAGCCTGCGCCTGCTGGTGAAGCAGAAGGGCAGCGTCCTCGATGAGATGGATCTGACACAAGCCATTGGCAGGGAATCGGCGGACGCGACGCTGCATGGGGAATACCCCGACACGGAGGATATTGAGATTGTCCTGCGCTGGGAAGACAGCTACGGACTGATCCATGAGGCGGTTCGTTGGGTGTTTCATGCCGATGATACGGTCATCGAGGAATTCTACGGCGAGGAAGCCATCTACGATGCCAACGGAACCTTCCTCGCAGACATTTGGGGCGGATAATCATCAGGCAACACCGCACAATCGGTCGGTTGGCTCCGGTTTCGTCGGAGCCAACCGACCGATATTTGAATATGTGGAGGTATAATTCATACAAAGCCAAACTGCCGGGTAAAAACCGATAAAGAGAAGCACACGGTTTTGGAAAATCCGCTGAATTCTCAGAAAGTATGAAAAAAGAGTTAAAAATGTTTGCAAATATTGATTCCCTGTGGTAAATTTTGAATGGACTACGAAGAAGGAGAAGAGAACTGGATCGGAAGATTTGGATTTCCTCGATCCGATCCTCGTCCTCTTCGTCCTGCATATCTCGAACCCACGGAGGAGCTGAACAGGCAGCATGAAAACGGTTACGATTTACACTGACGGCGCGTGCAGCGGGAACCCCGGCCCGGGGGGCTGGGGCGCGATTCTGGAATACCGGGGCGTGGAAAAGGAAATTTCTGGCGGCGAAGCCATGACCACCAACAACCGCATGGAGCTCACCGCGGTGATTTCTGCGCTGGAGCTGCTGCGCGAGCCCTGTCAGGTGGAGCTGTGGTCGGATTCCAAATACGTCATCGACGCCCTGACGCTGGGCTGGGCCAAGCTCTGGCAGGCCAGAGGCTGGAAAAAGGCGGACAAGAAGCCCGCCCTGAATCCCGATCTCTGGGAGCGCCTGCTGGCGCTGACCGACCGGCACAAGGTCACCTGCCACTGGGTCAAGGGTCATGCCGACAATCCCAAGAACAACCGCTGCGACGAGCTTGCGGTTGCAGCCAGAGAAGCTGTGGCGGAGGGAAAGCCAGCGACCGTTCAGCCGACTACGCACGGGTAGCGGCCCATAGTGCGCGCCACGGCGGCAGGGCTGTTTCGGACGCTCTAAGGAACAATGCGGCAGACCGCTGTCTGTCTGGATGGAGGAGGTTCTATGTCATTTGAACTGAGTATCCTCATGGTATTCTGCCTGCTTGCATTTTTTTTGGCGGCGGAGCTGTATAGCCTGCGCCGCGGGAAACGGCACGTTTCCCTGCGATGGGAATTCAATATGAACCTGACGGAGCCGGATGAGATCGTTACCCTGACCTATCAGATTCAGAATACCTCCGCCTTGCCTGTGCCTTTTGTCAGCTTCAGCTTCTACTTCCCGGAGGGCGTTGAGGTGCGGGAGAGCGAGACGTGGATGGCAGAGCACCGCATCGGGGGCTCCTTGGCGCAAATGTACAGCTTCGACGTGAACCTTCGTGCCCACCGGGGTCTGCGGGGGAAAATCCACTTTTCATTGAAGAACCGTGGCCTGTACGAAATGGGGAAGGCCTACGTTGAGACGGGAGATTTTCTGGGCTTCCGCAGCCACGTTCATTCTTTTCCGATCCGGGATCGGATCATCTGTACGGCCCGCCCCCTTCCCGACGCCCCGGAGGTGGAGGCCCTCGGCGGCTATCTGGGCGATATTTCCGTTCGCCGGTTTATCTTGGAGGACCCCAGTCTGATTCTCGGCTACCGGGAATACACCGGGACGGAGCCGCTGAAAAGCATTTCGTGGCTCCAAACCGCCCGCACCGGCGCACTGACGGTCAAAAAGCACGACTTTACCGTGGATACCGACGTTGCGGTGATTCTCGATATCGAGCAATGCCCCAAGGCGGTGACCGAACGCTGTCTGTCCTTGGTGCGGACGGTGTGTGACGTGTTAGAGGAACAGAGAATCCCGTTTTCCGTGTTTTCCAACGGAGACCTGTTCTCCACGGCGAAGGGCTCCGGGCGGCTGCACAACTTTGAGGTCCAGCGCCGGATCGGTCTGGTTCGCTTCGTCCGCTATCAGGCTCTGGAGGAGCTGCTCGACCGGTGGGCGGGCCAGCGTTTCGGGCAGCGGGGCAGCGTCGTCATTGCTCCGCGCTGCACCGACGAGCTTGCCGCAGATATGGCGCGGCTCCAGCGGCATTCCAGCGTGAAGCCCCTGCTGCTGATCGGAGAGGAGGAACGTCATGCATAGCTTTGTTTCCTTCCGACTGACCTCGCACGTCTGCCTTTATTCCGCGCTGTTGTGTCTGTTCAACGTCTTTCAGACGAGCTGGCAGTGCTTTGCCCTGCTGATTGCCCTGTCCCTGCTGGCCTGCTTCCTCGCGGTGAATTGCCGCCTTCCCGCTCTGCGTCTGCTGTGCGGTCTGCTCCCGCTTCTGGCGCTGCTGGTGCCGGTGCATCACTGGGCGGTCACGGTGGCGGTGGCGCTGGCAGTGGTCTATCTCTCGGCCTTTTTGGTTTCCGGCCGCTTCCTGCTGGAGGTCTGGAAGTACCGCCCCGAGGTTGTGATTCTGCTGGTGGTGTCCCTCATCCTTGCAGTTGCCTCGCAG
>CACXHI010000238.1 GCA_902767395.1 Oscillospiraceae bacterium | reverse complement strand
CGGGACGTGTACGAGATAGACCCCGAAATCGTAAAGCAAGCCGCGGAGTTTATCCCTGCGGCGCGTCACTTCCTTGAGGAGGTGACGGCATGAAGATAGTCAAGATCCCGCTCTCCGATCTGCACCCGGCAGAGAGGAATGTAAGGATTCATTCGGAAAAGCAGATCCGTGAATTTATCCGGTCTCTGGATAAGTTCGATCAGATCCGGCCGATCGTCGTGGACGAGAACAACACGATCCTCTGCGGAAACGGTCTGTATGCAGCGCTCGTCGCCAAAGGCGAGACCGAAGCGGAGTGTATTGTCAAAAAGAATCTCTCCGAGAACGATAAGAAAAAGCTGATGCTGGCGGACAATAAGATCTACAGCCTCGGCGTGGACGACCTCAGCGTCTTTGAGGACTTCCTGAGCGAGCTCGGCGATGATCTTGATATCCCCGGCTACGACCTTGACCTGCTGGAAACGCTCACGGCAGATATGGACGACGTGGACGAGATGCTGTCCGGCTACGGCGTCATATCCTCCGAAACGAAAGAGCAGATCAGCGAAACGTCGAAGAAGTACGAGGAAGACGGCAACGCCTACGCGGAAACTGCCGAAGAGATCAAGGCAGCTCCGCCTCCGGCTAAAACAGACGAACCGGAGAAGGTAGAGCTCCAGCGGCGATTCATCACCTGCCCGAAATGCGGTGAGCGGATATGGCTGTAAAGCGCATTGAGGGCAACTTGACAGTTGTCCAGGCGGCAGAGCAAAGGATCCGGAACGTCTTTTCCAACGGCGTCAAGGTTTATCTTGCGTTCTCCGGCGGGAAAGATACTCTGTGCATGTGCAGCTTGATCTACGAGCTGGCCATGCGCGGGGAGATCGACCCGAAGCTGCTGACGGTGGTCTTCATCGACGAGGAAGCGCTTTATGAATCCATGTTTCAGATGGCGCTCCGCTGGCGGAAGCGGTTTATCTCGATCGGTGCGCAATTCCGCTGGTATTGCCTGCCGGTTTATCAGGTCTCGATGCTGCATCATCTCGCAGATGACGAGAGCTGGATCACATGGGAGCCCGGGAAGGAGGATGTCTGGATCAGACAGCCTCCTCCTTTTGCCATTTTACGAGATCCGGCAATTCAGTATGCCGGGCAGATGAATTACCAGACGTTCCTGCCGAAGGTGTGTATGGACGGCCTGATGCTTGTCGGCGTCAGAGCTTCGGAGAGCGTGCAGCGCGTAAAGTATCTGTCCAGAGTCGATATGACCAAAGGGCACACCACCGGAAACAACATCATCTATCCGATCTACGATTGGAAGGATTCGGACGTGTGGCTGTTCATCAAGGAGCGACATCTGGATTTCCCGCAGGCGTACATCGACCTATACCGCGTAGGCGTGAAGAAATCTCAGCTCCGGCTGTGCAACTTCTTCGCATCGGAAAGCATAGCCGGCCTGCGCTATATCGCGGAGACGGCGCCGGATCTGTGGGACAGGATCCAGAAGAGAGAGCCGAACGCTTATCTCGCCCTGCTCTATTGGGACAGCGAAATGTTCCACCGGTCTACGGCGAAGCGCCGAGCGCTGGAAAGCAGCGAGCCGTCGAAGGATTACAAGGCCCTATGCAAAAAGATCCTGTTCGACGAGCCGGACAATTATTTCACCAATCCGCGCACGAAAGAAGTGGCGCGTTCCTATAAGCAGCTCTACATCAAGGGCTATTCCTTCATGACGCAGCGACATTTCAAAAAGATGTACGAAGCGCTCATGGCGGGAGACCCAAAGAAGCGATCTCTCCGGGCGATCTATACTGACGTATTCACCGACTACACGAAGTACAGTAAAAAGACTGACGCAGTGAAGGAGGTGAAACGGAATGGATGATTCGCTGTTTGCGCCTCTGTCCTCCCTGCGTTGGGTACCCAGAGAGCAGCTGCATGCCAACGATTACAACCCGAACAAAGTCAGCGAAGAGAATCTGAAGCTTCTCACGCAATCCATCCTGACGAACGGGTGGACGCTGCCTATCGTGGTCCGTCCTGACTACACCATCATCGACGGTTTCCATCGGTGGACGGTAGCGGGGCGTGAGCCTCTGCTCTCCAAGCTCGGCGGAAAGGTGCCGGTCGTGATCGTAGACCACCATGGGGATGACGCTGCGGACGTCTACGGAACGATCACTCATAATCGTGCGCGTGGTACACATCTGCTCGGCCCCATGAAAGCTATCGTGCAGAAGCTGATAGACGAGGGCAAAACAGTAGAGGAGATCGGGAAGCAGCTCGGTATGAAACCCGAGGAAGTATTCCGTTTATCTGATTTCACCCGTGATGATTTCCTGGACATGATGACCAAGGGGGTCACAGGGTACAGCAAGGCGGGAATGATAAAGAAGATTCTTTGATCGTAATCGCCTGTGAGAGCGCATGACACGCTGGGCATGTTGACGCTCGCGTCTCTTGCGTAATCGCGCTCTGTGTGCGCTGGAGCGAATTGCAACAGGCTTCCCGCGGCTCGGCCGCGTCAAGGTACTGTGACGCAACCCGAAAAAGCGTGCGGGGCTGCCAACCCCAAAATTCGATCAGTTACGGGTCGAAAAAATGGCAACTTTAATTGAAAAAAGAGCACCTTTCCGTAGGTATTTTCTTTATTATTTGCCCCGGTTGCTTTTCCGGGAGGTTTGTTTTGCTTGATCAGGGTGCTCGTGATAGTGTGAACAATGCAGGCAGCAGCCTGCGGGCGGGATAATGTGCCGTAAGCGAGGGGATGGTGGGATCCCCGGCACATCGTTTCCGCGGCGGGAATGTTTTTTTCTCCGTTTTTTCTTTCTCGCCGCGGGAACGGTCGCTTCGATATGCAGCGGACGCTGGTGCGCGTGGCTCCTGTCTTCGGTCTGCCGGTCATGGATGACGCGGCTGAGAATGAACGACCGGGGACGCGGCCGGAGGTTCGATTCCTTCCCGCTGCCGAATTAAGAGAGTTCTAAGTGAAAGGGGGAGGACGCTGTGGGTGTTGCAAAAAATGCAACAACTGGCGGCGGTGCAGGAAAGCCGGTCGCTGAGATCCGGGACGGCGCTGTTTACATCTTGCAGGCCGGAACGAAGGTTTATTTGAAGACAGCGGATATGTGCGCGATGACCGGGAAATCGAACCAGTGGATCGGGCAGCTGGCGTCGCAGGGCGTTCTCTTCAAGATGCAGACCGCGCATGGGAATCTCTATGAAATGCACGATGCGGTGAAGGCGTACATTGGGAATCTGGAAGAGCGGCAGGCTTCCGAAGACGACAAGGAAGCCGACCTGAAGAAAAAGCAGCTCACGGCAGAGGTATCCATGAAGCAGAGCAAGGCGCTGATTGCCTCGCTGGACGCGAAAGAACGGCAGGACAAGATGCACCGCAGCGAGGACGTGGCTGCCATGACGGAGGACCTGATCTACGCGATCCGCGGGGCGCTGCTGGCGCTGCCGGGCAGGCTTGCGGTGGACGTGCTGGACGCCGAAACGGCGGCGGAGGCTTCCGAGATCATCCGGAAAGAAGTATATCAGGTGATGGAAGAGCTTTCCGGTTATGAATACGATCCGGCGAAATATGAGGAACGCATGAGGGATCGGCTGAATCTCGCGTCTGCGGCCGGTGAGGACGAATGAAAAAAGAAAGCGCCGTCACGGATAATGCGGTTGAGGTGGCGCGGCTGAACGCGGCGATAAGGGCAGCGGTCCGGGGCATGAAGCCGCCGGAGCAACTGACTGTGAGCGAGTGGGCGGACAAAAAGCGGGTGCTGTCTCCTGAGAGCAACGCGGCCAAGACGCGCTGGCGGACGAGCCGGACGCCGTATCTGAAGGAAATACTGGACGCCTTCACCGATCCGCGGGTGAGGCACATCGTTTTTGTAAGCGCCTCGCAGGTCGG
>CACXHI010000237.1 GCA_902767395.1 Oscillospiraceae bacterium | reverse complement strand
GCAACTTCGGCTCCATCGACGGCGACCCCCCTGCGGCCTACCGTTACACCGAGGCCCGGATGTCGAAGCTTGCCAACGAAATGCTGCGCGATATCGACAAGCAGGTGATCGACTGGGTTCCCAACTTCGACGAGACCCGCAAGGAGCCCAAGGTCCTCCCCTCCCGCTTCCCGAATCTGCTGGTCAACGGCTCGAGCGGCATTGCCGTGGGCATGGCCACCAATATCCCGCCCCACAATCTGCGCGAGGTCATCGACGCCTGCGTGGAGGTGCTCGACCATCCCGACGCGACGCTGGCGGATCTGATGCAGCACGTCAAGGGGCCGGACTTCCCCACGCGCGGCATTATCATGGGCCGCAGCGGGATTCGCGCCGCCTACGCCACGGGCCGGGGTCGCATTCTGGTCCGCGGACGGACGGAGTTCGAGGAGCACGGGCAGAACCGCATCCGCATCATCGTCAACGAGCTGCCCTATCAGGTCAACAAGAAGCGCTTGGTCGAGAATATTGCCGAGCAGGTCAAGGACAAGCGGCTCGAGGGCATCTCCGACCTGCGCGACGAGTCCGACCGCAACGGAATGCGCATTGTGATCGAGCTGAAAAAGGACGCCAATCCTCAGGTCGTGCTCAACCGGCTCTTTGCCCAGACCGCGCTGCAATCCTCCTTCTCGGTCAATATGCTGGCCCTGGTGGACGATCAGAGCCAGCCCCGCTGCCTGAACCTGCGCAGCGTGCTGGACGAGTATCTGACGTTTCAGGAGCAGGTCATCATCCGCCGCACTCAGTTCGAGCTGAAAAAGGCCGAGGAGCGCGCCCACATCTTAGAGGGCTTGCTGATCGCACAGGACAATATCGACGAGGTTATCCGCATCATCCGCTCGGCCTACGACGACGCGAAGGAGCGTCTGATGGAGCGCTTCGGCCTGTCCGAGCTTCAGGCGCAAACCATCCTCGATATGCGGCTCAAGGCCCTGCAGGGACTGGAGCGCGAGAAGTTAGAGGCCGAATACCGGGAGATCGAGGAGAAAATTGCCTACTATAAGGCGGTTCTGGCCGACCTGAACATGGTCAAGGGCATTCTCCGCGACGAGCTGCTCCAAATTCGGGACAAGTACGGCGACGACCGCCTGACCGAGATTCAGGAGGTGGAGGACGAGCTGGACGTGGAGGATCTGATCGAGGAGGAGGACTGTGTGTTCACCGTCTCCGAGCAGGGCTACGTCAAGCGAATGCCCGTCACCGAGTACCGCGCCCAGCGGCGCGGCGGACGGGGTATCCATGCCGCCAATCTCAAGCAGGAGGACTTCGTGAAGGATATCTTCGCCGCCTCCACCCACGACAGCATCCTGTTCTTTACGAATCTCGGCAAGTGCCACCGCAAGAAGGGCTATCAGATCCCCGAAGCCGGGCGCACCGCCCGCGGCACGGCGATGATCAACGTCCTGCCCCTCGAGGCCGGAGAGTACGTCACCGCAGGCGTGACCCTGCGGGAATTCTCCGAAAACGAGTATCTGATGATGGTCACCCGCAACGGTACGGTCAAGCGCGTGCAGCTCTCCGAGCTGAATACCGCGCGCAAGGCGGGCATTAAGGCGATTACGCTGGATGAGGGCGACAGCCTGATCTCCGTCATGCGCACCGACGGGGAGAAAAAGATCCTGCTTGCCACCCGCGAGGGCATGGGCATCTGCTTCCACGAGTCGGACGTGCGCTGCATGGGCAGAACCGCCTACGGCGTGCGGGGCATCACCCTTGCCGACGGGGATTATCTGGTCGGTGCGGGCATTTACGAGGCGGGCAAGACCCTGCTCTCGGTGACGGAGAACGGCTTCGGCAAGCGCACCGAGCTCTCCGCCTTCCTGAAGCCCGACGAGACCGGCGCGCGTACCCAGCCCCAGAGCCGGGGCGGCAAGGGCATGGCGGCCTACGGCCTGACGGACAAAACCGGCAAGGTCGCCGGCGTACAGGTCGTCTCCGAGGACGAGGATCTGATGGTGATCGAAAACAACGGCGTGATCATTCGGATGCAGATTTCCGATATCAACGTCTACGGCCGCGCCGCCCAAGGCGTGCGCGTCATGCGCCTCGAGGAAGGCAGCAAGGTCATCTCCATCGAAACCGTCAGCCGTGAGGAGACGGAATAAGAAAAATTCATAGCAAAGGGGTTGTCTCCCGCAGAGACAACCCCTTTGCTATGCGCCTTATGCGTTGCGGCATTTCTTTTCTTTTTTGCATTCAAGCCCCAGCGTTTCACACAGCGGTTTGAATTGGGAACAGCAGGCGTTCATAATGCCGGAAATATCGAGATACTCAATGAGCTTTCCGGCGTTTCCACCCTTAACGTACACCTTGCCGGCTTTCAGAAATAGCTTTTTCAGTGCTTCTTGGCCGGTTCCTTCCGGGCGCTTGGTTTTCGTCGGCAATCCCAAATAGGAGATCACTCCGTGATAATCGCACAAGAACCAGTCCTCAATGGACTGCTTTGCTTCAATATACTCGACCTTCTGCGCCCCTTCCTTTATCAAACTCTTTTTGACGGACGCTTTATCAATTGGCGGCTTTTTCTGTAAGTCAAAGACGTCGCGGTCAATACACAGAAATACGTCGATTGGTTGATCGGGGTGTTTCTTTTTCAAAAGACGAAACTGACGCAGGGCGTCCGATTTGAAATTGCCGATCCCCTTCATGTCCACATACTGAAAGCTACAAGCGTACGGAGCGTTCAACTTCTTTTGTGCATTGATCACCACAGCCTTATAAAACGCAACCTCCGTTGCACCCTCTACAAAAAACGCGACAAGTTTCTCAGTCATTGGCTTCCAGATACTCCTCCAAGAATTCGTCGGCGTTCGCACTGGAAAGAATGTGGAAGAGATAGTCTCCGATGGATTCCTCATTCTCTGTTGCATCGCGGAACAGCGCGTTTACCTTGCCCGCTGCGATTCTTTCAAAATTCGCTTCGCCGGCGTCGTTCAGCCGGGTGATATAGATGCTGTGGGGCTTCAGATACTGAACCATATAGGGGGAGTGGCTGGACATGATGATCTTGCAGGAGCCGATCAGCTGATTCAAAATGTCAAGCAGGGTTTGCAGCAGACTGGGATGCAGGGAGTTTTCCGGTTCCTCAATCGCAATCAGCGACAGCCCCTTGATGTCGGCAATCACCGCCATGGTCAGCAGCAAAAAGATGCGGAGGGTTCCGGCAGAAAGCGCTCTGAAATCAATTGGCTGCACCAGCTTTGCATCCACGATCCGCATGGTGTAAAAGGATTCCGAAAACACAAGCGGAACCTCCTCTGGCAGACTCGGCATGTCTGGCATTTCCAGCTTGTGCTCCGTCACGATGATTTCTTTGATGTTTGGGAATAGCTGCTGAAAGGCGTCGATTAAGAGGGCATACCGGGAGGGATCATCCCGCTTCAAATAGAAAATTGCACGAGGAATGTCATCCAGACGGTTCAGGTTCAGCTCTTCAAAGTCTCGAATCACAAGAGGATGTACCCTAAAAGATTTGCTGGCGTCCAAATGCGCGTCGATATAGAATTCCGTATCCCGGATCGCCTTCAAAAGTTCTGCGTAGAACAGGTCGTCGTAAGCCAGAAGCTTCGACAGCACCGTGGTGGTGTTGTCGATTGGCAGCGCCTTATCGCAGCGCCCGGTTTCGGACGGCAGGTATTTGGCGGTTTTTTCGCTTCTGGAGAAAAACGAGCGATACTTTTGCCCCTTCTCGTCCCGCTTCACTTGAAGAGATTCCGTGAGAATCTTTGCGTCGGAGCGCTGGGTTTGCCAAGCAAATTCAAATTCGTATCGGATGCAGTAGGCTTGCTGTCTCAGGGAAAGCCTGCTCTCAATGGAGAAAGAGAACGGATTTGCAGGCATTGTTTTCAGAAGCGGAATATTGGCAGTGCTGGCCATCATCGCTTCTCGCTCCTCACTCGAAGCGTGGAGAAAATCAAACCCATAATCGATTGCTTTGAGCAGATTGGATTTTCCGCTTCCGTTTAATCCGACCAGCGCGGTGATGGAATCAAGGTGGACGGTCGTTTTCTTGACGTTTCGGAACCCGCCGACGGAAACAGTCAAAAGCTCCATGGTTTTTGTCCTTTCTGATCGTAGTAGATTCAATAACTGATATCCCACCGTGATATTACCACCTTTTCCAATAAAATGCAACAAAAATTTTCGTTTTATAATAATAATTAGTTAGGAATAAATATATTAAATAAGATACGTAATATCCTATTTCGTATTATATGAAATGATGGATTAAAAAAGATATCGAAGTCCGTTGAATGGAGAATTCATTTCCTTGTTCCTTGTTCCCAATGGAATCCTCCACGTGCCTCGCTTCTGCATTTCATCCCCCTTTGCGCCGCGCCGTATGATTTTCCTCGAACCCGGATATAATGAAGTATCGAAATTGTGCGGGGGGATTCGCGTGCAGCTTCAAAAATACAAGAAGCCTCTGATGGTGGCGGGCGGCGGGATCGCGGCGGCGCTGGTGGCGCTGGCGCTTTTGCCGCTGCTTTTGCCGTTTTTGCTGGCCTATCTGTTCTCCCTCGGCGCGGAGCCGGGCGTGGCGGCGCTGGGCCGCCGCACGCGCCTGCCCCGCTGGCTGCGCTCCGGCCTGTGCGTGACCGGACTGTTCATCGGCGCGACGCTGGTGCTGTTCTTCTTCGGGCGGGTGCTCTGGGAGGAGCTTCTGCGCTTGGTGCGGCAGCTTCCGGATCTGCTCACCCAGCTTCAGCCCACGCTGCGCGGTCTGCGTGACTGGCTGGAGGGGCTGGCCCAGCGGGCCCCGGACGGCCTGTCTGCGCCCCTGATCCGCTGGATCGGGGAGGTCTTTGCCGGCGGCGCCGGGCTGGTGGAGTCGGTTTACAGCTTCCTCTCGGCGCTGGTGTCGGGGGTCTTCACCGGCGTTCCGCGCCTGCTGGTCACGGCCGCGACGACCGTGATCGCAACCTATATGACCTCCGCCGCCCTGCCGCAGGTCAAGGCGTGGCTGCGCCGCCGTCTGCCGGAGCAGTGGGTCGTTCGCCTGCGCACCGTCCGCACCAAGGCGCGCGCGGCCTTCGGCGGCTGGTGCAAGGCGCAGCTGAAGCTGTGGCTCATTGTTTTTTCCATTCTGACGCTGGGCCTGTGGCTGCTGGGCGTGGAATTTCCCCTGCTCTTCGGCGCGCTGATCGCCGTGCTGGACGCTCTGCCCGTGCTGGGAACCGGGGCGGTGCTGATCCCGTGGGCGCTGATCTGCTTTTTGCAGGAGCAGTCGGCGCGGGGCTTCGGTCTGCTGGCGCTCTACGCGGCAGCCTCCCTGACGCGGACGGTGCTGGAGCCGCATCTGGTCGGCAAGCAGATCGGCCTGCACCCCCTGTTCACCCTGATGGCCTTCTACGCGGGCTACCGGCTGTTCGGGATTCTGGGAATGCTGCTGCTGCCGATCACCGTGATGCTGCTCAAGCCCCTTTGCGCACCCACCCCGTAGGGGACGGGTGTCCCGACCCCTACGGGGTGGGTGCGGTCGGCGGGACGAAAACGCAGCGTTTTATCACCTCAATCCGCAAGCGGGTTTCCCCATGGGTGACCTGCCTGCGGTTCGTTTTGCTCCGCCTTCGGCGCGATGGGCCGCGCCATGCACAGATAGCGCCACTCGTCCGCGACGTGATCCTCCAACGACGTGTCCAGATCCTCCGGGCGGAGCGGATCGTAGATGAGCTGCGGAACCGTTCGCAGAAAGGCCTTGCAGGTGTCGAAGACGTACATCATCGGCACGCCGTTTTCGTCGAATTGCAGGCGGTAGTGGCACTGCATCCAGCCGGGAATCCGCTTGTGGTCGCCGGGGGAGAAATAGACCCGATACCGCTCGGCGGTTTCCGCAATGCTCTCGCCGCCCGACTGATCCCAGATGGCCGGGTCGGCTACGCCTTCGATCCGTCTGCCGCGCAGCCACGGATGCGTCTCCTCGGTCTGCCGGATGCGGCGGAACACCTCGTCCGGCGTCCATTTCACACCCTCGTTCGGCGTCCGGGTGCAGCCGTACAGTTCTAAAATGCGGTAGATTCGCCCGTCGAAATCCACGGCCCACCACGCGCAGGAGAAGGGCTTGGAGTAGCCCCAGTCGAAGGAGCGGTAGAGCTTCCACTCCTGCGGCGGGTCGAAGGCGGGGATCACATGGGTCCAGAAGCCGTGGATTCTCGCCTGCTCCACGTCGATTCCGGCCTGCGCGCAGCGGGCCGGGTCGGGCGCGACGCGGAATTCCTCGAAGAACTGGCCCTCGAAGATGTCCCAGTCCCCCTCCAGCCACGCCCGGCGCAGCTTCTCCGGCAGCGCCTCAAGCTGCTTAATATAGTCCGGCTGGGACGCCATGAGGGCCTTGTTGTCGGTGACAAGACTCTGGATAAAGGTGTAGTCCGCTGCGTCCTCCCCGGCCTCATAGCGACGGTCGATGAAAATGCGCTTGATGTAGCCGTGTCCCTGCCCGCCGGGGTTGCAGGTATAATAGATGCGCTTGGGGAAGCTGTTCACACCGCGAAGACAGGCCGTGATCGTCTTCATCTGGTATTCCGAGAGCTGGGTGGCCTCGTCGAGGAAGATCACGTCGTACTCCACGCCCTGCAAACGGTCCAGATCGCCGTCCCGGGCGCAGTACATAAAGTGAATCGTGGAGCCGTTGGGAAAGCGGAGCAGCTTATCCTTGTCGTTGTACTGGGCCACGCCCAGCAGCTCGGCGCGGAGAATCTGGACGTGGTTGTTGATCAGCTCCGGGTAAGTCCGGCGGACAATCAGCAGCTTGATCCCCGGATAGCGCAGTGCCAGCAGCTTCGCCTTCGTCCGAACGGCCCAGCTCTTGCCGCCGCCGCGCGCACCGCCGAAGCCGACGTGCTTTGTGGCGGCCTCCAGCATTTTGCGCTGCTTGTCGTTCGGTTGCGCGATCCGCAGCTCCGTCATAGGCTCAGCGCCTCGGCTTCATCCGTGAAGCGGACGCAGAGCTCGGGCGCGTCCTCCGGGTGCTCGAACATGCCCTGATACTTGACCAGCAGCTCCAGCGCCTTCTGCTTGTCGTGGAGCTTGATTTCCACGCCCTTGCCGGTGTCCTTGATCCCGGCGATGGCGGCGCGCTGTCCGCTGTCCAGCTCGCTGGTCTCCCGGATGCGCACCTGTCCGTCCTCGATCCAGATATAGTCCGTGAAATCGGAGAAGGCGATGGCCCGCAGGGCCTTCAGAATATCCTCCTCGCTCATGTGCCGCGCTTCTCCGACGGCGCCGCCTCCGCGCTCATAGCGTTCAGCCGTTCCACCAGCCGGAACAGATTTTCCCAGAGCTGGGCAATCCGTTCCTCCGTCGTGCCCTCCGGTCGGGAGGGCAGCTCTAACCATTCCATAACGTGCCTCCTTCGTTTTGCTGTATGATTCGATTCTTGTTGTTGATTACCTGTTCCCTGTTCTGCACGCTCAATTCTTAATTGTCCATCGCTTCCGTCAGCCACGTGAGTCGGTGCAGCTCCATGCCGCCGGTGCCCTCGATGCGGAGCTGGAGCCGTTCACAGCGGCGGGGCGGAACGGGCAGGGTGACGGTGTGCAGGCGGTTGCCGGTGACCTCGCCCTTGCGCAGCCACGGGCCGCCGTCATAGCGCAGATAGACCCGCATTTCCGCGCCGAGGGCTAACTTCACCGTGAGCTGGAGCCGGGTGACCTGTCGCCGCACGCCCAGCTTGGGGAGCAGATCTCCGGTCTCGGCCCACCAGTCCACGGATTCGCTGTCCTCGGCCTCGTTCACACAGACCGGCGCGCTGCCGAGGGTCTGCAGCAGATAGAGGCGGTTGTCCTGCGTGTAGGAGGCGAGGAAGGAGCATTCGTCCTCCCGGTGCCAGCAGCCGGTCTCGGTGTCGAGCACGAACAGCGAGGGCGTGCCCGTCTTGTCGTACATGCAGACGTAATAGCGGCTGCCCAGCGCCGCGCCGACCGCGTTCCGGTAGGCTTCGTCGCCCAGCGCCCGGGAGACGAGGGTCGGAAGGGTTCCGTTGTAGACGCAGATGCCCTCCGCCGACTTATAGTAGAGCCGGTCGCGGATCACCACGGCGCTGTCTGCGCTTCCGGCCTCGATGCCGCTCAGACTGACGGTGACCACGCCGTGATCCCCGTTTGCGGAGGGATAGATTTTTTCCAGACAGTCCGCGCGAAAGAAGATCGGGCAGCCGCCCAGCACCGCCGCGCCGGTGTACGGCCCGTCGTGGCCCCGCGCCACGCGGTAGCTGTCGGTGGAAATGCCCTGAAAGACGCTCCAGTTCCGAAAGTCACCCAGCTTGCAGCCGTACAGCTCGTTCACGCCGTCGCCGCAGTGACAGCCCCAGAGCCGGTTGGCGGCCTCCACCACGAAGTCCATGTCCGGCACCGCCCGATCCAGCACGAAATAGGTCAGGCCAAAGCGCTCCAGCGCCAGACTGTAATCCTGCGGGAGCATCCCCGTGAGGATTACGTAGTCGTCGGTCCCCTCGGCCCGATCCGCCGCGCCGGGATCGTGATAGGCGTCCACCAGCACGTGCGTCCCGCTCCAGAACTGCTCCAGCGCCCGCCAGCCCGAGGCCGCCGGGTCCACGGCGGAGCGCAGCGTCACGCCGTCGCCCGCCCGCAGCCCCTTGGCCGCGCCGGCTATGGCGCAGCGCAGATAGGGATTCGTCTCCAGCCACAGGCCCTGACTCTCCGACCAGGCCTTCAGCTTCGGCTCGGACTCGGTTGTGTCCACCCAGTAGCCGCTGCTCGGCGCGGCGTCGGCCCAAGTGACGGCGCAGACCGTGCCCTCGGCGTTGCAGGCCTGAATCGTGGCGGTTCCCGCGGTGCAGACGTTTTTCTGCCCCATGCTGCCGTAGTCCACGCCCTCCTCCAGCTCCTGCCACTGCCGGAGCTTGACGGTATTCGCGTATTTCCCGTCGGGGAAGATGCAGACCCAGCCGCCGAGGAAGACCATTCGCCGCAGGCCGATCTGCGAGAGCGTATAGGCATAGTGTACCGTGATGCGCATTCCGTCGGTGCGGGGCGCTTCGCCCAGTACGTAATCCGGCAGGCTGCCGAAGGTCTCCGACCCCATCCAGCGTTCGAGGGCGGCGTCGTAGCGGAATTCGTAGCTGCCGGGGCGGACCAGGCTCTCCAGCAGCCTGTCCCGGCGGGGAATGGGCACGTCCGCGCCGCGGTCATCGACGGCGTAGAGGGTGATCGTCCCGTCCAAAAGGCGGGGCAGCGGATGTCCGCCGCACCAGAGCGTTCCGTGGGCGTCGAGGACCACGGGCGAGCCGCGCCCTGCCATGGCAAGCACGCAGTCCGTCGGACAGTCGTCGATCGTCTCCGCCTCGGTACGCCGCCGCCGGACGGAAATCAGCGGCGCGCCCTCGCCGGAAAGGTTTTTCATGTCGTAAAACGCCCCGGCGGAGACCGCCGGGGTGTGCTCATAGCCCCGAAATCGGTCGATGAGAATTCTCCGCCGATTCGTCGGCTTCAGCATGGGAAATTGCATAGCGCCTCCTTTGCCGTTGGCCCACGCCGCCGGCGCGAGACGCGCCGGCGGCGTACGTTTGTTAGTTCGCCTCGTCTACGCCGGAGTAGGCCGAGCAGGATTCGACGCGGATCATCCGGTTCTGATAGAGGATCTTCGTCGCGCTCTCAAACTTGTAGCCGACGGTGGAGAACTGGTTCAGGGGGCCGCCGATCTGGGCGGCGTCCTTGATGATCATTTCCATCCCCATGCCCTCGGGATCGACGACGCCGAAGGCGTCCTTGCCGAAAAACAGGGTGCCGTAGACCGCGCAGGGGCCGTTGCGGGAGTCGCCGCCCTCGCCGGGCCAGAGCGTATCCTCCGCGCCGCTGGCGCCGGAGAGGGTGACGGGGGCCTGCGCCGCCAGCCAGAGATACTTCCCACTCACGGTTGCGCCCACAATCTCCACCGTTCCGGCCATGGCCCCGGTGGAGGCGTCGTAGACGTGGACTCTGCGCCCCACCAGCGCCTCCGCGATGGGGGCGGTCAGAGTCTCCTTGACCGTGACGCGGTAGGCCGAGGTCTCACCGAACTGGGCGGAGGCCGTGGAATCGCTGTTCGTCGCGGCGGAGACGGTCAGATTGGGCTGGTCTGCCGTGAACAGGGGGCCGCCGTTGAAGATGGGGGCCTCGGTGCTCTCCACGAAGCGGACGCCGTGCAGCTCTCCGATCTCGCCCTCGAAGATTTCCCGGGCTGCGGCGTACTTGTGCGCTTCCATCCAGTCGGGGTGGGAGCGCAGATCATAGGCGGCGGAGGGATGAATCACGGCGACGTATTTGTTGCCCTCGAAGAAGGGGGCCTTCTGCTTCTTGAGGAAGGTGTAGGCCTTGTTGACCACGTCGGGGGTCAGGCGGTTGTTGTCCGCCGAGAGCCCGGATCGGCCCGTGGGCGTGGAGACCACGGCCCCGTTCTGATCCAGCGTGTCGGCGTAGAGGACGGAGGTGCCGGTGCAAAGCTCGTTGCGCACCAGCGTGTCCGCCGTTTCGCCGCCGGCTGCGCCCATTTCCTCGGCGGCGCCGAGCAGAACGTTGTCCACGGCGTGAAGGTTCAGACGGTCGGAAATTGCCGCGTAATCTCCGTACTGCTGCACGGAGACGGTCACGGCGCTCTGCCCGAACTTCTGGCCGGTGGGGATCACGCCCTCGGTCAGGGGGGTCAGGGACTTGTCAAAGGTGTTCCACTTGCGCCACTGGACGCTGTCGCCGTGTCCGGCGGGGAGAAACTGGGATTTGCCAAGCTGGGTGAAGATCAGCCGGGGCCGGGCGTTCTCCAGAAGCTCGGTGTCATAGTAGGTCTTCATCGCCGCGCTCATCGCGCCGGTGACGTTCAGGGCGGAGGAATCAAAAGCGTTCACATCGCCTGCGGTGGTGTTGACGGTCAAATTCATAGAAGGACTCCTTTCACGTTCTGTTTACCATACGATTTCTTCCCCGCGGGCGGCGCGGCGGCGAAGCTGGCGGCGTTCCTGCCGGGTGAGGGCTCTGGGGTCGGCCTTGCTGAAGGCGGCGGAGCCGCCGGTCAGACCGTTTTCCTGCGGCCTTGCGGCGTTCTGCGCCAGACGCTCCTCCCGGCGGCACAGCGTCTCGTGGTGGACGACCTCGTAGGCGGTCTTGGGATCGACGCCGTTTTCAAGCAGGCGGGCGAAGGTGGGATTCTCCAGCTCCCGCTCCAGATCGAAGTCGGGGTAGTCGCGCTTGACCGCCTCGGCGCGGAAGCGCAGCTCCCGATAGGCCAGATAGCGCTCGGTTTCTCTCGCCTGCGCCAGCATGGTCTCGCTGACGGCCTTCAGATAGTCCTCGCGGTAAGCGCCGGAAATCAGCTCCTGAAAGCTCGGCATCTGCTCCACCCGCTCCTCCAGCGGCGCACGTTCCTCCGGCGCGTGGGGCGCGTCAGGGGTCTGGCGTGCAGTCTGTTTCTCCTGCGCCGCCTCCGGCGCGGGATGCTTGTGTTCTTCCATCGGATTCTCCTTTCGTTTGCTTTGGTGCTCCCTCTACCGCCGGTAGGCATAGTACCTGCGCAGGGATTCGGCGTAGGCCTTGTCGATTCCGGCGGTCTTGAGCAGGGCGTCGGAGACGGAAAGCCCCTGCTGGAGGGCCAGAATCGCCATGCGATAGGCGTAGCTCTTCTGCTTCTCCGCCGCAGAGGCGGAGCGCGCGGCGGCGTCCTTGGCCTGCTCCGCTGCCAGCTTCTGCTCCGCCAGAAGCGCGTCCTGCTGCTGCTTTGCCGTCTGCGCCGCCAGCTTCCGCTCGTTCTGCTGATACTCTGCGGTCCAGCGGTCGTGCCCCTCGGCAAATTCCTTCAACCACTGGCGCTGCTGCTCCCGCGTTTCAGCCTCCCATCGGCGTTTATCCTCCTGCGTTTCGGCGTCCCACCGGCGTCGGCTCTCCTCCGTTTCGGCCTCCCACTGGCTCTGCTTGCGTTCGGCCTCCGCCTCCCGCTCCAGCGCGCTCTGCCGATCCAGCCAGCGCTGATAGTCCTTGTCATACAGGCCGAGGGCGACGCTCAGCGTGTCGCGCAGCTCGTCGGTCTGCCGGTCATAGTTCGCCCGGGCCCGGTCGTAGTATTCGGGCAGCACGCTGCGGAGCTGGGAGAGCTGGCGGTCATAGGCCTGCGCGCCCACGCCCTGCGCATAGCTTGAGGCGTAGCCCCCGGACAGGCCGGCGGCCTTGCCCAAGGTGTCCTCCATCGCCCTGCGGCCCTGTTCAATGGCCGTCTGCTTCGCCGCCTGATAGAGCGTGTCGCGCTCGGGCGCGTAGGAGAAGGCCGGGCGGTCCATCAGCGTCTGCGCCGTCTGCTGGGCCTTTTGGTACCACTCGTTTTCCTCGTTGTTCCATTCTTCCTTCTGTTTTGCCATGGTGTTTCCTTTCCGCACCGCGCACTGTGCTTAAAACGTCAGGTGCTGGACGCCGAGGGGAACGTGGGTTCTGCCATAGTTGGTGGCGTAGCTCTTCCAGACCCGGTTGAAGGCGGCGGCGTCGTTGTTGTAGCGCTCCAGCTCGCCTTGCTCCAGATCAATCCGCAGCACCAGATAGCGCAGATAGAGATCGTCAAAGGGAAAGCCCACCATCAGCTCGGTGGTGCGCAGCTCCGTCTGCTCGTCATAGCCGGAGAAGGCGGGGGGCGCGTCGTCGTACGTCAGCATCAGCTCCCGATAGATGCGCCCGTCCAGGGTCGAGAGCCATTGCAGCTTCCGCTCCACGGAAATCTCGTTGGGCCGATCCAGATCGGCCAGAGTGATTGCCTCCAAAATTGTCACGGTACCATCTCCTCCAATTGTAACAGGCGCAGGTTCAGGGCCTGCACCGCGTCCTCCAGTTCTACACACCGGTCATCCATCTGATCCAAAAGCCCGTTGATTCGATCAACGTCGGAAAGCAGGCGGCTCAGCGTCTGGTCCAGACTGCCCAGCAGTGTGCAAAACGCCTCGTTCGTGCCCGCATAGCCGCCGTCGCAGGCCAGCTCGTATGCCGAGCGCCCCGGACGGCCCCGGACCGCGCAGCTCAGGACGTTCAGGGGCTTTTGCCCGACGTATACGCCCTTCACGCAAGAATCCCCTCCTTTCTGGCCGGGCCGACCCGCCCGATCAGCGGGCGGAAGGTGTCGGCGCCGACGCTGTTTTTCAGGCGGAGCTGCAGCTCCGCGTCTCCTGCCGCCAGCCGCAGGGTGTCCTCCTGCGTCATGGTCAGAAGCAGGACGTTTTCCTCGGTCTCATCCCGCGCCAGAACGCCGGAGCCGGCGGGCCGGGCCCGACCGTTGATGGCGTACTCGACCACGGCCCTGCCCTCCTGAGAGAAGGTCAGGTACACGATGTCCTCCGCCTCCACGGCCAGCGGCAGAACCAGCTCCAGCGTCGGGGTGCTGCCCCGGAAAAAGAGAAACTCCTGTTCCTCCATCGGCAGCCCTCCGTTCAGACCTCGGCGGCGCGGGCAGCGCGGGCGGCGGTCTCCTGCTGGCGGCGAATAAAGGCGCGCTGCCGTTGCTGCTGGCGCTGGGACTCGTTCAGGACGTCAAAGACGGGGCGGGGAACCCGCACCGGGACGCCCCGGCGGATGGTGTAGCCCTTGCCGTTGAGCGCGACGAAGACAAAATCCTCCTCCTTTCCGGTTGCTCTGGGCAGGGTCACGGGAACCAAATCGACTGCTTGCTTGTCCATTTTTGTTCTCCTTTCTCGTTGAGGTGTCACACTTTGAGTCGGCAAACTCTTTTCATTCAGAATTGAGAATCCAAGCTTTTGCCTTGCATTCTCAACATTCTTTATTTCGGCTGTGTGGCGGCGGCGGCGCGGGCACGGGCGCGTTCGATGATGCCGTTGCTGCGCACCTCGCTGCCGAGGGCGTCGTATTGCTTCCGATGGAGCTTGGGGGCGGCCTTCCGGGGTGCGCTCATTCGTTGGGTGCTCGGACGGGCCGCCCCATCCGCCCTGTCGCCCGAAATGTAGGCCAGAAGGCTCTCCAGCCGGGCCTCCGCCGCCTCCGCCCGGGCCAGAAGCTGCTGATTGTCCGCCAGACGGCGGCGCATGGCCTCCTTGCCCTTGAAGTCCATCATCTCCAGCGCGGCGATGGCCTGATCCGCCAGCTCGGGCCGGAAAAAGCCCATCTGGAAAAACTGCATTGCCAGCTCGTTGTAGCTGAGCTTGTTGTAGGTGCTCTGCTTCTGGGCCGTCACCTCCACGTCCAGCTCAGGCACTTCCCCGGCGGACAGGAGGCGGTTGTCGAATTCCAGATAGATCGGGTCCCCCGTGGGCCCGAGGACGCGCAGCTTGCGCGGCGTGTCGTAGAATTGGCGGATCAGGGAGATGACGCAGTCCACCACCTGCCGGAAGCAGCGATAGGAATTTTGAATCTGATCCCGGCTGAGCTTTCCGCTTTGCTCCTGCATGGCGGCAATTGCGGAGGCCGCCGTGATGCCGGCGCCCACGCCGCCGTTGTTCACGTCGCGGTTGCCCGAGGTTTCCTTGATTTCGTTGATCTTCGAGGCCAGAATGTTCAGATAGTTGCCGGACAGCGGGGCGACGGTAATCTGCCGCAGGGCGCTTTCCTCAATCGAGCCCTGCACGTGGACGAAGGGCTTCGTCCAGTCGGCGTATTCCGCCTCGTTCACCCCGTCGTCTCCCCGCTTCAGCCAGCGCGGGGTGGCGGCGGCGACGCAGTTGGCCACAATGGCGTTGTTCATCAGGTCGATCTGCCGCTGGGCGTCCTTGCACAGATCCACATAGCCGAAGCCCGCCGGGGTGCCCTCCTCGGGAAAGAGCACGTCCGCAAAGAAGGGATACTGCCCGTGAGCGTAGAGGCCCTGCCCGTGCTCCGAGGCGTTTTCAGTTGCAAACAGCACCGTCTCGCCCACGAACTTGACGTAATGCAAAACGGAGCGCATTCCCTCCCGCTTTTTGTAGTACCAGTCGATCACCGGCGTCTTGGAGGAGGTGTCCACGCTGTCGTCATAGAGATAGCGGCTGGCAGTGAAGCCGCCGCCCCGGAGTTGCCCTTCCAGCATGGGATAGCGTTCGAGCAGTGCCTCGTTGTCCGCCAGCTCCACGTGAAAGAGGTTCCGGCTGCGCTGGAGATCGGTGATCCCCGGCTCCCAATACAAATGGAGCGGATCGACCCGAAGGATGGACACGTCTCCCAGACCGTTTTGCTTGTCGCTGTCCCAGAAGACCCCGTAGAAGGCGACGCCCGCCTTGAGCTTCTTCCACCAGTTGTCCGACCACGTTCCGGCAAAATCGTTCTGTGCCAGAATCACGGGGACCACCTGCGAGAGCAGCTTGGCCTCCGCCTCGTCGTCCGCCGCGCGGGGCAGAAAGGCGGGCTCGGGATAGGCGTCCATCGCGTCGGCGTGCTTGGAGAGCAGGACGTTCACCAGCCACGCGCTCTTGGTTTTCAGACCCGTGGTGCCCTGCTCGGGGACGTGCTCCCAGTGGCGGAGCTTCCAGAATTCCTCGTTTTCGATGAGCCTGCGCTCAAAATTCGTCTTTCCGGCCTTGTATCGGCGGAGCGTTTCCAGCGCCTCGCGGAGCTGCTCCCGTCCGATGACCGGCGTGCTGATGGGATTCGACACGGTATCATTCCCCCTCCTTCATTTGGATCAAGTAACAAATAACAAGGAATCAGTACTTCTTCCTTTCGGCTTGTTCTGTCCGTTTTATAGGACGGCTGTTGTGATATAATCGGTGCATGGATCAGAGATATTCTTTTCAAGATACTTTTGGATCAAGAAAGAAGCAACAAGTAATGAGCAATAAGGAATCAGTAATCCACGCTTCGGTTTTTGCCTCTTATTCCTTATTCCCTGTTCCTTGTTACTTGAAAAAAATCCGTTCCATTTCGTCCTCCGAGAGCCCGAGCAGGCCCACGATCCGGCGAATTTCCTCGAGCGTAAAGTCCTCCTCCTGAAAAATCTTCCGAAACAGTTCCTCCGGCGTGATGCCGAGGATGTCCGCCAGTTCCTCCGGCGCGATTTCCTCGTACCAGAGGCAGTTCATCAACAGATTGCTGCGCATTTCAAATCCTCCTTGTGTCATGTTTTGAAGATACCCGGATTATACCACAGGAAAGTCATTTTGTCAAGATACGCAGTTGACATTGCGGAAAAAATGTGGTAAGATGAAGATACTTTAACAAAACAGCGTGAGGGGGATCACCATGACCATCGCGGAAAAAATCAAGACCCTGCGGAAGCAGGCAGGCCTGACCCAGACGGAGCTGGGGGAACGCCTCGGCGTGCAGAAGAACGCCGTCAGCAAATGGGAGTGCGGCCGCGTGACCGACATCCCCGCCGGGAAGATCAAGGCCATGGCGGAGCTGTTCGACGTACCGCCCTCCTACCTGATCGACAACGAGGCGAAAAACGAGCCCACCGCCCGGCCTGTGATCCGGGACGAGGACGTAAAGTTTGCCCTCTTCGGCGGTGAGGACGAGATCACTGACGAGATGTTTGAGGAGGTCAAGCAGTTCGCAGCCTTTGTCAAAGCGCGGAGCAAACAGAATTGAGTACGCAGCGGCCGATGACCACATCGGCCAGCTCCCGTAGCGGCCAATGACCGCATCGGCCAGAACGTTGCAGAGATCGGGCGCACAAGGGACGTCCCTACACAAAAACCACCGAAAGGAGAATGCCATGACGGAGCTTGTGGATTTATACCGCAGGGCGGAGCGCCTTCGCATTCCAGTCTACCATTTTCCCCTGCCGAAGACGGGGTCCATGAGTGTGATGGACGAGGCCGGCAACTGTGCTGTCGGCATGGACCTTCCCAGCCGCCGCACCGAGACGGAGCTGCGCGTCCGGCTGGCCCATGAGCTGGGCCACTGCGTGACCGGCAGCTTTTACAACCGCTGGTCGCCCTGCGACGTGCGCAAATTTCACGAAAACCGCGCCGACCGCTGGGCCGTCAACGAGCTGATTCCCGTGGACGATCTCGACGAGGCCGTGGCCGCGGGCTACACCGAGCCGTGGGAGCTGGCCGACTACTTCGGCGTAGACGAGGCCTTCCTGAAAAAGGCCGTCTGCCTCTATACCTACGGCAATCTGGCCTCGGAGCTGTATTTTTAGGCAAACAAAACGGGCGTGACCCAAGCGGTCACGCCCGTTGATTTCTTCCTTTATTGCATTCCTGCGTTGCCGAGCTCTTTGATGGCTTCCTTGCGGCTCAGGTTGATGCGGCCCTTTTCGTCGATCTCGGTGACCTTGACCCAAGTCATGTCCCCGACGTTGAGCACGTCCTCCACCTTCTCGGTGCGCTTGAACTCCAGATCGCGGATGTGCACCATGCCGTCCTTGCCGGGGGCCAGCTCGACAAAGGCGCCGATGGGAATGATGCGCACGACCTTGCCGTAGTACAGCTTGCCGACCTCGGGGACGAAGCAGATGTCCTCGATCATCTTCTTCGCAGCCTCGCAGGAGGCGGCGTCGGGAGAGGCGATGTGGATGGTGCCGTCGTCCTCGACGTTGACCTCGGCGCCGGACTCGGCCACGATCTTCTGGATCATGGAGCCGCCCTTGCCGATGACCTCGCGGATCTTGTCCACGTCGATCTTCATGG
>CACXHI010000236.1 GCA_902767395.1 Oscillospiraceae bacterium | reverse complement strand
GATATACCGGGCTGCGGCCTCGGCGGAGCCGTCTACAATCAGCACCTCCGCAGCCGGGGCGTAATGCTTGTATTTCATTCCGGGAGCCCGCACCACGGCGTCCTTTGCAATTTCCCCGGTTACAGCGCGGTCTACAATCAGGTCCCCCAGAACCTGCTCCAGCGCCTCGGGGCCGATTCCACCGGGGCGGAGCAGACGCGGCGCTGGGCCGGTCAGATCGACAATCGTGGATTCCACGCCCACCCGGCAGGGGCCGCCGTCCACAATGGCCTCGATTTTTCCGTTCATGTCGTGCAGAACGTGGGCCGCCGTCGTGGTGGAGGGCTTGCCGGAGGTGTTCGCCGAGGGGGCCGCAATGGGGACCCCTGCCAGCCGGATAATCTCGCGGGTGGCGTCGTTGTCGGGACAGCGCACGCCTACGGTGTCCAGCCCTGCGGTGGTGGTCTTGGGAACGCAATCCCGAACGGGCAGCACCATCGTCAACGGGCCGGGCCAGAACTGCTCCGCAAGCTTCCACGCGGCGTCGGGAATCTCCCGGCAGAAGTCTTGAAGCTGGCTTGCGTCGTGAATGTGCAGAATCAGCGGATTGTCTTGCGGACGGCCCTTGGCAAGAAAAATCTTTTCCACCGCCGCTGCGTCCAGCCCGTTGGCCCCCAGTCCGTAGACCGTCTCGGTGGGAATTGCCACCAGCCCGCCGGAACGAATAAGGGCCGCTGCGGTTTTCAAATCCTGTTCGCTTGTCGATAACAGTTGCGTTGTCATGTTGTTCCTCTACGAGGTAATAAGGTAGTAGGTATTGCCGCGGTTTTTTATTCCAAATTACCTTTTACTTATTACGATTCCTCTGCATTTCCCGCACGAAGGCGCTCGGCCTGGGCCGCGTTGGTCAGCGCGTCGATCATGCTGTCCAAGTCTCCGTCCATAAAGCCCTGAATGTTGTGCTGGGTCAGGCCGATACGGTGATCCGTGACTCGATCCTGCGGGAAATTATAGGTGCGGATCTTTTCGTTCCGCATTCCCATGCCCACCTGACTTTTCCGGGTGCCGGAAACCTGCGCGTCCAGCTTTTCCTGCTCGATCTCATAGAGCTTGGAGGCCAGCATATTCATGGCCTTTTCCCGGTTCTGGAACTGGCTGCGCTCCTCCTGACAGGCCACTACGATCCCAGAGGGCTTGTGAATCAGCCGGACGGCGGAGGAGGTCTTGTTGATGTGCTGCCCGCCTGCGCCGGAGGAGCGGTAGACCTGCATTTCAATGTCCTCGGGGCGGATGTCCACCTCGGCGGCCTCCATTTCCGGCAGCACGGCCACGGTGGCCGTGGAGGTGTGAATGCGCCCGCCGGATTCGGTTTCCGGGACACGCTGGACGCGGTGTACCCCGGACTCAAACTTCATCCGGGAGAAAGCGCCGTCGCCGTTGATCAGGAAGTCGGCCTCCTTGACTCCGCCCAGCTCCGTTTCGTTGTAGTTCAGAAGCTCCAGCGTCCAGCCCTTTGAGGCGGCGTACATGGAGTACATGCGGAACAGGCTGTGGGCGAACAGGGCGCTTTCCTCGCCGCCCACGCCGCCGCGAATCTCCACGATCACGTTCTTGTCGTCGTTGGGGTCACGGGGCAGGAGCAGAACGCGAAGCTGATCCTCCAGCTCTGCGGCATCCTGCTTCGCGGCCTGATACTCGCTCTGGAGGAAGTCCTTCATCTCGGGCTCCTCGGCCATCATTGCCAGCGCCTCGTCCATGTCGGCCTTCGCCTGCTTCCAGCGACGGAAGGCCGTCACCACAGGCTCCAGCTCCCGCTGCTCCTTCAGATACTTTGCCGCCAGCTTCGGATCGGCATAAAAATCCGGCTGCTCGCTGCGCGCGCAGAGCTCTTCATATTTGTTTTCAATTTGCGAAAGCTTGTCTTCCATACAGGACTCCTATCGTCTCCGCCGTAGGAGCGCTCAATGAGCGCCTCTACAAGTGGACGGGATTGTAGATTCCTTACAAACGCTGCCGGAAAGTATTATAACACACTTAGAAAGCAACTTGCAATCATTTTCCAAAATATTCTTCGATTTCGGTGCGGGCTGCGGATACGCGGCCCTGCGAGAAGTTGGGCTTGCCGCCGCCCCGTCCGCGCAGGGCGGCGTTCAGCTCCTTGACAAAGGCGCGCAGGTCGCCGCCCTCCTGCCCGATGGCGTAGGCCCAGCCCTCCCTGTCGTTCCCGGAGAAGACCGCGCAGCATCCGTCGCAGACGGCCATGATCTCCACGCAGAGCCGCCGCAGAGAGTCGGGGGAGAGTCCGTCCTCAAACAGAACTACATCGCCCGCACCGTGCAGGGCCTCGGCCCGTGCCGTGAGACAGCGGCTCTCCCAGAGGGTTTTCTCCTGCTTCACGGTGTTCAGCTCCGCTTGCAGGCGCTCCACGGCCTTCGCTGTTTCAAAGGGCTTGGCGGAGAGCAGGCCGGAAACCGCACGGTTCTGCGCTGTGACTGTTGCCAGATAGTCGTAGGCCCGCTTGCCGCAGACCAGCTCCACGCGCACCCCCTGATGGAATTTTACTGCCGAGAGCAGCTTCACCACGCCGATTTCACCCGTCCGAGCCACGTGGGTGCCGCAGCAGGCGCAGACGTCCACGCCGGGGAACTCCACCAGCCGAAGCCGCCCTTCGATGGCCTTTTTGCTGCGGTAGTCCTCGGGACAGACGGCCTCTGCCTCATAATAGCGCACCTGTGTCTCCACGTTGCTCCAAATGGCCTCGTTGACCAGCGCCTCGACCTGCTCCAGATCCTGCATGGTCAAAACACGGTCAAAGTCAATGGTAATCAGGTCGGCGCCCATGTGGAACCCGACGTTTTCACAGCCAAAGAGCCGGTGCGCCGTGCCGGAGACCAAATGCTCGCCGGAGTGCTGCTGCATCAGGTCGAAACGCCGCGCCCAGTCGATTTCTCCCGTGACGGTGCCGGACAGCGGCGCATCAACCGTGTGGACGATCACGCCCTCGCGCTCCTGCACGTCCAAGACCCTCGCTCCGCCCAACAGGCCGAGATCGCAGGGTTGTCCACCCCCCTCGGGATAAAAGACGGTCTGGTTCAACACGACGGAGAAGCCATTCTCCGCAGCCGAGCAGGAGAGCACCTCGGCGGAAAACGTTTTCAGATAGGGGTTGTTCTCATAAAGCTTTTGTGTCAAAATCATCGCGGGATACCACCTTTATTTGGAACTTTTTGCCTGCGCCGTCGTCAAAGAGCTAAATACGGAGGGAGGCGCAGATGATGAAAGGAAAAACCAAGTGCAAGATTCTCAAGGAGATTCGGCAAAAGATTGCCGACGAAAATGACGTTCCCTATGTGACGCGGGAATGCACCTATCAGGGAGACTGCAAGGGTACCTGTCCGAAGTGCGAGGCGGAGCTGCGGTATCTCGAGCAGGAGCTGGAGAAGCGCAGAAGCCTCGGCAAGACCGTCGCCGTGGCAGCGGTGGCGGCAGGGCTGAGCCTGTCGCTGTCCGCCTGCAAGCCCGGAAGCACCGGCGGAAACGACGGGGCAAACGCTCCCTCTCAGGGCTTGGGGTCAGAGGCCAAAGTGGAGGACGTGCTCCCCGGAGAGATCGCGGAGGAATCCACGTTCTCCGTGCCGGGGCCGGAGTACAAGGGCCTGATTGTCGCTTCGACGGAGGAGTCTGAACCTCCCATGGAAACGCAGGGGATGGAATTGCTGGGCGACGTGGTGGTGCTCCCCGATGAGAGCGTCGATGCGACACAGCCGGACGCTTCGGCGGAAACGTCCGAGCGCGGGGCCGAGCCGTGAGACAGCCGCGCTATCCGCTGCTCGCCCTGTCGCGGCACCGCATGGGGCTCGACGGCGAGGGCGTGACGACGCTGGTGGCCGGTGCGGGCTGCCCGCTTTCCTGCGCCTATTGTATCAATAAAACCGTCCTTTGCCAAGTCCCAACTTTGGTCACGGCGGCGGAATTGTACGAAAAAACCAGATGCGACGACCTCTATTTTCAGGCCACCGGCGGGGGACTGACCTTCGGCGGGGGAGAGAGCCTGCTGCACATGGATTTCTATGAGGCGCTTCGCCCGCTCTGCCCGGACTGGCGTTTCACGGCCGAGACCTGCCTGAACGTCCCGCCGGAATCTGTGGCGCGCGCGGCAGAGGTGTTCGACGCCTTTATCATCGACGTGAAAACGCTTGATCCGGCGATCTACCGTGCCTATACAGGCCGCGATCCCCGCCCAGTTCTCGAAAATCTCAAAACCTTGACCGCCCGCCTGCCGTCCGACCGGCTGCAAGTCCGCGTCCCCCGGATTCCCGGCTTTAACGACGCGGCCGATCAGGACAAAACCGAAGCCGCCCTGCGCACGCTGGGCCTGACGAGGATCGAGCGCTTCTCCTATGTGATCCGGGATCAGAAATGACGAAACGGAGGGGGACGTGGCGCACACTGTGCGCCACGGTTCCGACGAAACGACAGGTAGGGACGAGCATTGCTCGTCCGGCATTCGGAACGAATGCAATTTGCCGCAGGCAAATCTAACGTCGCGTTCTCCTCCACGCAGGAAGGTCGCAGGACGTTTCCATCGTGGGCCGCAGGCAAATCCAACGTCCCG
>CACXHI010000235.1 GCA_902767395.1 Oscillospiraceae bacterium | reverse complement strand
CGTGCCCTATCTGCTCGGCGCGCTGATTCGCCTGCGGGTTATGGAAAACGGAAAATTCTTCATTCTCACTGCCTTCCTGCTCACGATGGTTCCCGATTCCGGGGCCTATTTTGCGGGCATGGCGCTTGGAAAGCACAAGCTCTGTCCGGTCATCAGCCCGCACAAGACAGTGGAGGGCGCGATTGGCGGCGTTGTCAGCACCGTCGTCTTTATGGTGGTCTATACGCTGATTCTCAAGCTGGCCTTTGATTTCCAGGTGAACTATTTCTTTGCGGTCCTCTACGGCATTCTCGGCGCAGGCGCTTCGATGCTCGGTGATCTGACCTTCTCTGTCATCAAGCGTCAGACGGGAATCAAGGACTACGGCAGTCTTCTTCCGGGACACGGCGGCATTCTGGATCGCTTTGACTCCACCACGGTTGTAGCGCCGCTGGTTGAGGTTCTGCTGCTGACGATCCCCTTTGCCGTGAAGTGACCGGCAGGAACGATCCCAACGAAGATCGGAGAAACGGTATGACAAAGACAATCTCAATTCTCGGAAGCACCGGCTCCATCGGACGGCAAACGCTGGACGTGGTGCGCCACCTTCCGATTCAAGTCGCGGCCCTGACCGCCGGAACCAACGTTGAGCGCATGGCGGAGCAGGTTGCCCAGTTCCATCCGCGTCTGGTTTCCATGGCGACGTGGGAGGCGGCGGAGGCCTTGAAGCGCTTACTGCCGCAGCCTGCCCCCGAGATTCTCTGGGGGCAGGCCGGTCTGCTGGCCGCCGCCACGGCTGCCGAGGCAGATACGGTGATAACTGCGGTGGTCGGCATGGTTGGCCTTCGCCCGACGCTGGCGGCGCTTGCACAGGGCAAGCGGATCGGCCTTGCCAACAAGGAAACGATGGTGTGCGCGGGCGAGCTGGTCATGCGGACCGCCCGTGCGCATGGGGCGGAGATCATCCCCGTCGATTCCGAGCACTCCGCGATTTTTCAGTGTCTGATGGGCAGCCGTGGGCGGAACGAGGTCAAACGGGTGATTCTCACCTGCTCCGGCGGTCCGTTTTTCGGCAAGACCCGTTCCGAGTTGGTCGGCGTAACCCGCGACGATGCCCTGCGGCATCCCAACTGGAAGATGGGGGAGAAAATCACCGTGGACTGCGCCACGCTGATGAACAAGGGGCTGGAGGTGATCGAGGCCATGCGCCTGTATGAGTTGCCCCCCGAGCAGGTGGACGTGGTGATTCATCGGCAGTCCATCGTGCATTCTCTGGTCGAATTCGTGGACGGGGCGATGCTGGCCCAGTTCGGCGTACCGGATATGCGCATCCCGATTCAGCTTGCCCTGACCTATCCGAATCGGGTGGAGAATCCCGCGCCGGGTCTGGATCTGCTGACCTGTCCGCCGCTGACCTTTGCCTCGCCCGATCCGGAGACCTTCCCCTGCTTCGCCATTGCGCGCGCTGTGGCCGAGCAGGGCGGTACGGCCTGCGCCGTCATGAACGGGGCCAACGAGGTCGCCGTGGCGAAATTCCTGCGCCGGGAGATCGGCTTCTATGACGTTTCCGCGCTGGTGCAGAGGGCGCTCGACGCCGTACCCTTTACAGCGGAGCCGACGCTGGATCAGATTTTGGAGGCCGACCGTCTGGCGCGCATAGCGGCGGAGGAAACGGGATAAGCTGTTTTGAACCGATTTTTCCGTTGATTTTATTTTGAAAGGGTCTTTCGCGTATGACATTCTTTTATATTCTTCTTGCGATTCTGATTTTCGGCTTTCTGATTTTCATCCATGAGCTGGGGCATTTCCTTGCGGCGAAGCTGCTGGGGGTGCGCGTCAATGAATTCTCGATCAACATGGGCCCGAAGCTCTTTGGCTGGAAGCGGGGAGAGACCCAGTACTCCTTCCGGCTGCTGCCCATCGGCGGCTTCTGCGCGATGGAGGGCGAGGACGAGGACACCGGGGACCCCCGCTGCTTTGTCAACGCTGCGTGGTGGAAGCGGCTGATTATTCTCTGCGCCGGTTCCTTTATGAATCTGCTGACGGGCTTCGTCGCAATGGTCATGCTCTTTGGCTTTGTCTTCCAGCTTCCCACCACGGCAAAGGTGACGGGCTTCATGGAAGGCAACGTGGTGGAGGCACAGGATCTCCGCGTGGGGGACGTGCTCTATGCCATCAACGGACGGCGCATCTATATGCAGTCCGATTTTGAACTACTGGAGAGCCGTCTGGCCACAGATCGCTGCGACCTCACCGTTCTGCGGGACGGAGAGAAGGTCGTTCTGAAGGATTTCAACCTCACCCGCGCGGAGCTGACGGACTCGCAGGGTAACACGGGGAAATATCTCGGCATCTATTTCGGATATGGGGAGGAAAAGAGCTTTGCCTCGCTTTCCCGCTATGCGGCCTATCAGTGCGTGGATTTCACCCGCATGGTGTGGTACGGCCTGCAGGATCTGGTCGGCGGGCGCGTCGGCCTGCGCGACATGGGCGGCCCGGTCAAAATCGTGGAGGTCATGACCGAGACGGGAACCAATGCGCGCTCCCTGCTTGACGGAATCGGCAACGTCCTCTACCTCGGCGCCTTCATTGCAGTCAATCTTGCGGTGATGAATATGCTTCCGATCCCCGCGCTTGACGGCGGAAGAGTGCTCTTCCTGCTGATTCACACACTCTACACGGCGGTCACAAAGAAGAAAATCAACCCCAAGTACGAGGGCTGGATCCATGCCGGCGCGATGGTGCTGCTGCTGGGGCTGATGGCGTTGATCTTTATCAAGGACGTGTGGCAGATTTTTCAAGGGTGAGGGCGATGACAAGACAGATACAGGTTGGAAAGGTGCTGGTTGGAGGCGGGGCGCCCGTTTCCATTCAGTCCATGTGCAATACCAAGACGACGGACGTAGCGGGCAGCGTGGCCCAGCTCAAAGCCCTCTATACGGCAGGGTGTGAGATTGCGCGTCTGACCGTCCCTACGCTAGAGGCTGCCGAGGCCTTCGGGCGAATCGTGGATCAGAGTCCGCTGCCGCTGGTGGCAGACATCCACTTCGACTACCGCTGCGCCATTGCCGCCGCCGAGCACGGCGCGGCAAAAATACGCATCAACCCCGGTAATATCGGCTCCGAGGAACGTGTCAAGGCCGTGGTGGACTGCTGCAAGGCCCACCGCATTCCCATTCGCGTCGGAGTCAACGGCGGCAGTCTGGAAAAGGAGTTGCTTGAAAAATACGGACACCCCACGCCGGAGGCACTGGTGGAGTCCGCCTTCGGCCATATTCGCCTGCTGGAAAAGTTCGGCTTTTACGACACCTGTGTTTCCATGAAATCCTCCGGCGTCCCGCTGATGATGGAGGCCTATCGCCTGTTCTCTGCGCAGTCCGACTATCCGCTCCACGTTGGCGTGACGGAGACGGGAACAGAGTACATGGGAACCGTGAAATCCGCAATGGGCATCGGCGGCCTGCTCTGCATGGGCATCGGGGATACGATCCGCGTTTCCCTGACGGCGGACCCGGTGCGTGAGATCGTGGCCGGAAAAGCGATTCTGAAGGCTGCCGGTCTGCGGCGGGACGGAATCAACATTGTTTCCTGCCCCACCTGCGGGCGCACGCAGATCGACCTGATCGGTCTTGCGGAGAAGGTGGAGCGGGCGCTGAAGGACTGCCCGAAATCCCTGACAGTCGCGGTGATGGGCTGTGTGGTCAACGGCCCCGGCGAGGCAAGGGAGGCCGACGTGGGCATTGCCGGCGGGGACGGCTGCGGCGTCCTTTTCGTGAAGGGCCAGCTTCGGGAAAGGCTGCCCTACGACGAGCTGCTTCCGGCGCTGCTGCGCTATATTGACGAATTATAAGGGACGCTGACCGTCCGATTCCAAATCGGCGCTCCTGAGCGTCGCGATGACTTATGAAAGAAAAGCTCTCTTTGCGCGATCTATTCTCCTGCCTGGAGCTGGGGGAACGGATTCAGCCGCTTTTGGAACAAAATACCGTGATAGACGTCGATCTCCGCGTGAAGGAACGGGAGGTCGCCGTTTGCGTGCGCAGCGAGGTCTATCTTCCGCTGTCCGTCCTGATCCGCGCTGAGCAGCAGCTTCGAGAATACTACGATTTGCGCCGCGTTACGATTGACCCTCGCTATGATCCGAGCTTGCTTTCCCGGATGGATTATGCGGACGTGACCGGGGTGCTGGCGGCCTATTATCCCCCCGCGCCTGCGGTTTTGGCGGGCTGCCGCTGGGAGGTTCAGGACGATACGCTGCATGTTTTTTTGCGCGGCAACGGGCTGGCGGAGCTCCAGCCCCATCTGCGCCACGCAGAGCAGTGGCTGACCGAGTGCTTTGAACGCCCGGTCCGTCTGGAGCTCCACGGCGGCCCGGAGCTGAGCGCCGAGCAGCTCTTTGCACAGACCAAGCGCATCCGAGAGCAGATGCTGGAGCACGCTCCCGCTGCTGCGCCCGTGCCGCAGCCGGCCAAGGAGGCAAAGCAGGAGGCTCCTGCGACGGAGTCGGGCATGATTTACGGCAAGCCCTTCTTCCAGTCGCCGGTTCCCATGTCCGAGGTCCATCTTGATATGTTCAAGGTCTGTGTGGAGGGCGAGGTCTTTGCCGTCAACCACAAGGAACTGACAAAGGCCAAAGCGTGGGTGATCAGCTTCTATATGACCGATCACACCGGCTCGATCTGCGTTAATCAGTATATGGAGCAGGCCAAGGCAAAGCCGATTCTGGATGCGATTCACGGCCCAAATCCCAAAAAGCACAAGCCCGGCAGCTACATCCGGGTGTTCGGGAAGGTCACTGTGAACCGGTTTGATAACGAAATGGTGCTCCAGCCCTTCTCCATCAAGGAGGTTCCCCGCCCGGTTCGGCGGGATACCGCGCCGGAGAAGCGGGTGGAACTGCATCTGCACACCAAGATGTCTGCGATGGACGCGCTGACCGATACGGCGGAGGCCATCGCGCAGGCAGCCGCGTGGGGACACCGCGCCGTGGCAATTACGGATCACGGCGTCACCCATTCCTTTACAGACGCCCTTGCCAATTCCAAGACCAAGGTGGCGGGAACCGAGGAGCCGATTAAGATTCTCTACGGCTGCGAGGGATATTATATCAACGACGTGGACACGGATGCGACGCTCGAGAGCACGAAAAGCTTACATATCTGCGTCTACGGTGACCGGGATGCTCCGTTGTGCGGGGAGTTTGTGGCCTTCGACGTGGAGGCCACCGGCCTGTCGCCAGAGCGGGACCGGCTGATTGAGATCGGCGCGGTTCGGATGCGCGGCGATCAGATATTGGAACGCTTCTCCACCTTTGTCGATCCCGAGCAGATGCTTTCCAGCCTGATCGTGGAGCTCACCGGGATTACCGACGAAATGCTGGTCGGCGCACCCTCAGAGCGGGAGGCAATCTCCGCCTTTCTGGAGTTCTGCGGTGAGCTGCCCCTTGTGGCGCACAACGCCAAGTATGATTTGAGTATGATGAACGCGGCCTGCCGTCGGCTGAACCTGCCCTTCCATCCGACCTGTGTGGATACGCTGGGACTTGCCTACGACCTGCTGCCGCAGTTTACAAAGCGAAAGCTGGACGTGCTGGCGGAGTATTTTGAGCTGCCGGATTTTGCCCATCACCGCGCTACCGACGATGCCATCACCTGCGGCCTGCTGTTTCACCGCTTTTCCCGGATGCTGATGGAGCGGGGCGTGGATCGGCTTCAGGCCGTGAACCATGCGGCGGGGCATTTGGACTTCGGCTCTCACCCGACGCCGAAGGATCAGCGGATTCACCATATTCTGCTCTTTGCGAAGAATTCTCTGGGCCTGCGGAATCTCTACCGTCTGGTTTCCTTCTCGAACCTGTATTATTATCACAGCCGACGCGGCGGCAACGGCGCGCCGGTGATTCCAAAATCGGAGCTGGTGCGCTGGCGGGAGGGACTGATTATTGGGTCCGCCTGCGAGGCAGGGGAGCTGTTCACCGCTGTTGTAGCCAAGAAGCCGTGGGCTGAGTTGGAGCAGATTGCCTCCTTCTACGACTTTCTGGAGGTTCAGCCGCTTGCCAATAACCGCTTCATGCTGAGCAACGGAATGGCGGATTCCGAGCAGACGCTGCGGGACTTCAACCGCACGATCGTCCGTCTGGGAGAGCAGATGGAAAAACCGGTCTGTGCCACCGGCGACGTCCATTTTCTGAATCCCGAGGACGAGGCGTTCCGCCGCATCCTGCTGGCCTCGAAGGGCTTCTCCGACTGTGACCGGCCCAATCCGCTCTATTTCCGTACTACCGACGAGATGCTGGAGGAATTTTCCTATCTGGGGCAGGAAAAGGCGTATGAGATTGTGGTGAAAAACACAAATCTCATTGCCGATATGTGCGACTGGGTCCGGCCACTGCCCCACAATCTCTATGCTCCCAAGATTGAGAACTCCGTGGAGGATCTCAAATCGCTGGTTTACGGCAAGCTGCACCGGCTCTACGGCGAAAATCCGCCGGAATTGATTACCAAGCGTGTCGAGACGGAGCTGGGCGATATTATCAACTGTCACTATGACGTGATTTACATTTCGGCGCAGAAGCTGGTGCAGAACTCTCTGGAGCATGGCTATCTGGTCGGCTCCCGAGGCTCCGTCGGCTCCTCGCTGGTGGCCTTCCTCTCCGGGATTACCGAGGTGAATTCGCTGCCGCCGCACTACCGCTGTCCCAACCCCGAATGCAAATATACCACCTTTGAGGTTCCAGCGGGCTGCAACTGCGGCGCCGATCTTCCGGATGCCGTCTGCCCGCACTGCGGGACGGCGATGGAAAAGGACGGCTTTGCCATTCCGTTTGAAACCTTCCTCGGCTTCGGCGGCGACAAGGTGCCCGATATCGACCTGAACTTTTCCGGCGAATACCAGTCCAAGGCCCACGCCTACTGCGTGGAAATGTTCGGAAAGTCCCATGTGTTCCGCGCCGGGACAATCGGGGACGTGGCCGAGAAGACGGCCTTCGGTTACGTCAAAAAATATCTGGCCGAACGGGATCGAAAGGCCAGCCGCGCAGAGGAATCGCGGCTCGCCGCCGGCTGCGTGGGAGTCAAGCGGACCTCCGGGCAGCACCCCGGCGGATTGGTAGTCATTCCCCGGGAGAATCAGATCTGGGACTTCTGCCCGGTGCAGCACCCGGCTGACGATCATGAATCGGAATGGATCACGACCCATTATGACTATCATCCCATGGAGGAGAACCTGCTGAAGCTCGACATGCTCGGCCACGATGATCCCACCATGATCCGCATGTTACAGGATATGACCGGGGTGGACCCGCAGAAGATTCCGCTGGACGACAAGCAAACTATGTCGATCTTCACCTCTTCCAAGGTGCTCGGCTATGAGGACGACCCCATTCTCGGGCAGACCGGGGCGGTGGGCATTCCGGAATTTGGCACGGGCTTTACCCGAGGAATGCTCAAGGAAACCCAGCCCACGCAGTTCGACGTTCTGATCCGGCTGTCCGGCTTCTCTCACGGAACCGACGTCTGGCTTGGCAACGCCCGGGAGTTGATTCTGTCCAAGACTGCCACGGTCTCGCAGGCCATTGGCTGCCGTGACGACATAATGAACTACCTGATTCAGTGCGGAATGCCGGATAAGCGTTCGTTCAAGATCATGGAGGCGGTGCGAAAGGGGAGGGGCCTGCCCGATGGGGCGGAGGAGGAGATGATTGCCGCCGGGGTTCCCGCGTGGTACATCGGTTCCTGCAAGAAAATCAAGTATCTCTTCCCCAAGGCGCACGCCGCCGCCTACGTCATGATGGCCTTTCGTATCGCATGGTTCAAGGTACACAGACCGCTGGCCTTCTATGCAGCCTATTTCTACCGCCGCAGTCAGAAGGGCGGCTTCGACGCCTCCATGATGTGCGCGGGCAAGGAGGCCTGTCTGACGGTGCTCGAGTCGCTTCAAAAGATGGAGAACCGAACCGACAAGGACGATCAGCTTCTCACCACCCTCGAGGTGGTTTACGAGTTCTATTTGCGCGGTTTCTCGTTCCTGCCCGTGTCCATTTATGAGTCAGACGCGGTCAAATTCCTGCCCAAGGAGGATCGACTTCTGCCACCCTTTGTGGCAATTTCCGGCCTGGGCGAGAACGCGGCCAGAGACATTGCCGAGGGACGCCGCGGGAAGCACTTTATCTCCATCGAGGAGTTCTCCGCCGCCTGCCCCAAAGTATCGCAGACGCATATCGAAACGCTGCGTGCCGCAGGGGCGTTTGGCACGCTGCCCAAGACCAGTCAGGTCAGTATGTTTGAATAGGCGCTCTGGCGCCGGACGACCGCTGAAAACGGAGGGAGATTTCATGCAGAAGTTGGACAAGCAATTTCACATTCACTGCGTCGAGGGAGACGTTGGGCGCTACGTCATTCTCCCCGGCGACCCGGGCCGCTGCGCCTCCATCGCTGCGCTCTTTGACGGTGCGCGTCACGTCAGCCAGAACCGGGAATTCAACGTCTACACCGGGTATCTGCTGGGGGAGAAGGTTTCCGTCTGTTCCACGGGAATCGGCGGCCCCTCTGCCTCAATTGCGATGGAGGAGCTGCACAACGTCGGCGCAGATACCTTCCTGCGCGTCGGCACCTGTGGCGGGATTCATCTCAAGGTTTGCTCCGGCGATATTGTGGTGGCCACCAGCGCGATCCGCTATGAGCATACCTCCGTGGAATACGCGCCAATCGAGTATCCTGCCGTGGCGAATCTCGACGTGACGCTGGCGCTGCGCGATGCGGCGCTGGCCCTTGGAAAAACCACCCATGTCGGCGTGGTGCAGTGCAAGGACGCCTTTTACGGGCAGCACAGTCCCCAGAAAATGCCGGTTTCCTATGAGCTTCTGAATAAGTGGGAGGCGTGGAAACGGCTGGGGGTGCTGGCCTCCGAGATGGAATCTGCCGCCCTCTTCGTGGTGGCGGATGCGCTGGGCTGTCGATGCGGCTCCTGCTTCCACGTGATCTGGAATCAGGAGCGCGAGGCAGCCGGATTGGATCAAACCATGTGTGAAGACACCTCTTCGGCCGTCCGGGTTGCCGTGGAGGGACTGAAACGCCTGATTGAAGCCGACCGTGCAGGCGGTACAGACGGGCGGGGCGAAGCGTGATCCCTGCGCCGAAGAGGCACTGCTGCCTGCTTTGTGTCACAGCGTTGTAACAGAATCGAATCAAAGTTAAACGGTGAACAAGATGAAACAAAACAGAGAAACAAATCAGAAAGAAACGCAGAACCCGACGAAGCGCAGTGATTTTCTGCGCAGAATGCTCTTTTTCTGCGGGTGCTCCGTCTATCTGGAGCTGTGTCTGCACGTTTGTATTTTTCGCGCAGTGGATCTGCATATCGTCTATCCGGTGCTGTTTGGGTTGATGACCGGCGTGGCGTGCGCCCTTGTGGTCGGTTTGCTGCCCCGGATTGGACGGCACATCCTTGCCGTTCTGCTGGTCGTCGGGCAGACGCTCCTTGCGGAGATCCAGCTTGTCTATTCCTCGGTCTTCGGGAACCTGATGCCGATCAGCCAGCTTCGGATGGGCGGCGGCGTGATTACGGAGTTCTGGGAACAGACCATTTATGCCATCCGGCAGAATCTCCTCGCCGTTCTGCTCCTTCTGCTCCCGCTGGTGCTGCTGATTGTGGTTCTGGCGAGAAAGCGTGCGCCGCGCAGCCGTGCATCCTGGCGCATGACTGGGCTTGCAGCGGGGATCCTCGTCCTGCTTGGCGGCCTGACCTATGGTCTGATGAATCTGGCCTGTTCCCATCCGATTCCGGCGTGGAGACTGTTCCGCGAAGCGGGGACCTCCACCGATCAGAGCTACCGTCATTTGGGGATGACTGTCAGCACGGTTCAGGAGCTGCGGTATCTCCTGTTTCCGTCGAGCAGCACCGGCCCGGCGCTTTTGCCCGGAGAAACAGACGAGATCGGCGTTGCTTACGATGTGAAGACGTGGAATGTCGATCCCACGCTGGACTTTCTCGCGCTGGAGAAAACGACCGAGGACCCCGCGCTTCAGGCGCTGGATCGGTATTTTGCGGCCAAGAAGCCCACAGCCAAGAACGAGAAGACGGGTTTGTTGCAAGGCTACAACGTCATCGAAATCTGTGCCGAGTCCTTCAGCCCGTTGCTGGTGTCGCAGGAGCTGACGCCGACGCTGTACCGGATGCTGCATTCCGGGATCGTTTTCGATCACTTTTATGGCTGCTTTAACTCCATGACCACCAACGGGGAGTACACGTTCTGTCTCGGCTTGATGCCGGATATGACTAGAGAAAAGTCTGATTCCAGCTTTGACGAAAGCGTGGGGCATTATCTGCCCTTCTGCCTCGGAACCTGCCTCAAGGACTATGGCTACACGACCTTGGCCTACCACAACAACAACGGAGAGTTTTATAACCGATCCAGAACGCACCCAAATATGGGCTACACCTTTTACTCGCAGGGCGACGGGCTCAGTTTGACGCCCCAGCGCCCCGGCTCGGATCTGGAAATGATGGAGCAGTCGGTGGACGACTATCTGAACAGCGACACCCCGTTCCATGCGTATTACATGACTTATTCCGGTCACTACCAGTACAACTGGAACAACGCCATGAGCGCCAAGCATCAGGCGGAGGTTTTGCACCTGCCCTATTCCGAAAAGATTCAGGCCTATATCGCCTGCAATCTGGATCTGGAGCAGGCGTTGGCCTATCTCGAACAGCGGCTGGAGCAGGCCGGAAAGCTGGACAACACGCTCATCGTGCTGACCAACGATCACTATCCCTACGGCCTGACCGCAGAGGAGTATGACGAATTGGCGGGACACCCCGTCGATACGCAGTTTGAACGCTATCATAACAGCTTTATGTGCTACGTTCCCGGCTTGCATGAGACGATCCATGTGGAGGAATATTGCTCGACCATGGATATCCTGCCGACCGTTCTCAACCTGCTCGGCGTACAGTACGATTCCCGCCTGCTGCCGGGAACGGACGTGTTTGCCCCCGGCCGCCATGCGGCGCTGCTCTTCAACGGCAGCTTTCTCACCGAGAGCTTCCGCTTCAGCACGGAAACGGGCCTTGCGTAGACGGTGGACGGAGCAGAGGTGGACGCGCAGACGCTTTCCGATTACCAAAGCTGGGCGGACCGATGCTTTGCGGTTTCCCGGGAGATCCTGTATACAGATTACTATGCCCACGCTTTCCCCGGCCATCACAATACGGTCAACGATGCGCTGCCCTACGATGATGAGATGACTGCCAGACAGCAGGGGAACTCTCTGTTCATTTACCGAAAGGGATTGATGGATCTCTACTCCGAGCGGTATTTTGGCATCTATGAGACTGCAACAATCGGAGAATGGGCGCTGGGCGTTTATCGGTATCTGGAAAAGCCCGCAGTCAGCCCGGATGCACTGCCTCCGGATTATCCGTCGGCAGATCCGGCTGCGCAGGAAGCGTTCCGGCAGAGCCCACAGTATGAGGCAGTTTGCTGGGCCTTCGAGCAGGGGATTCTTCGACCGGAGGATCGGCTGCGCGATTACCGCGACGAGGTGGACAACACCGAGATTTGCCTGTTGATGTACCGGACGAGGGAGGCGTTGCATATTGGGGATTTGCGCGTGGACCCGGACGCTGCGGACAGCTTCCCCGGTAATCTGCAAGGGGTCACCGAGGATGAGCGCCGCGCCGTTGCTTGGGCGCTGGAGCACGGAGAAATTGCCGGTGAGCCGGGCAAGCAGAGCACGCTGTTCGACGATATTCCCGAGAGCAAGGTCACGCGGTATCGTCTGGCCCTGTTCCTGATCAAGCTGTTCTATCCCGAGATCGCCATTTGAACAACAAACTACGGCAGGAAGCGCATTGCTTCCTGCCGTAGTGCATAGCAACAATTATCAGATTCACTCCAGCAGCAGATCGGTGAAATCCATCAGCGGGCCGTACAGGCGGTTGGCCTCTCGCCTGAGCTGCGGGAAACAGAAGGGGCAGAAGGGCTCCCACCGACGATTGAAGGAACGGCGCCGGATCAGAAAATGCACGCAGCCCTTGCGGAAAATAACGCACAAATCGGGATACCGTGCCAGCATGGAGAGCAGCTTTTCTGCCATTTCGACCGTGATCAGAGTCCGGAACTCCTCGGGCGAATCGGCAAAGCAGCGGAATTGCTGCGCAAGCTCCGGATAATCAGGCTGCAGCTCTACCATCACCCCGGACAGCGCCCGGTGGGAAAAGCGGTTTGCCGTTCCGCGGCTTTCCAGAATCACGGTGCTGTTGAAATCTGTGTTCAGGCGGATCGTGAGCCATTGACCGCGTACCTTGACCTTATGGCTGGTGTAGTCGTCCGCATAGACGCCGCCGCAGATAATCTCCTGCGAGGCCACCCAGCAGTCCCGATAGAGTCCCTCCAGACGGTTGGCGGTGTAATAGCGCTCTACCGTGCTGAGCAGACCAACGTCGCAGAGAACCTCCTCGACCGCAGGACGGCGCTTGGCCTCATAGGACAGATCGGAAAAGGTCTGCTCCAAGACCTCCGGCAAATAACGCTGCTTGAAGCTGCGCTCCAATCGCCGCAGGCCAAGCCGAAGCAGATTGAGCACTGCGATTCCCAGAACCACGATCACCGCATAGCGGATCAACTGGGAAATCAGCTCCTTTTCGGTCAGATTCGTAAGGAACATGCGCAGATATTTGCCCAGAAATTCGACCTTTTCCGGCAGACCGTCTGCAATCTGCGTCAAGGTATCTGTCCCGAAGCCGGACAACACATATTCAATGGTAAACCAAAGCAGCCGGAACGCCCCGTAGCCGATCAGCGCCACGCAGAGCAGCTCCGCCAGAATCAACACGACCTTTCCGACCTCATACAGAATCATGCGTCTTGTCATAGGCAATTCCTCCGAAAGGGAAGTCCGCCGCCGCAGGGAAGGCGCGGCGGCCACGCGCGCCGGACGTATGCCGGATTCAGTGACCGCAACGGTCACTGGCATTTGTTACAAGCTGGGGTACGGCGAACCGTACCCCAGTCGTTTGTTCAAGCATTTGAAACGATTTCTGCCAACAGACTGTCCGGTTATATCAACGAACGTCTTCCAGAAGACCGTAGTCGCCGTCGTTCCTGCGATAGACCACCGCAAACGCGCCATCGGCGTCCTCGTCACGGAAGGCGAAGAAGTTATGTCCCAGCAGGTTCATCTGAAGAATGGCCTCGTCACGGCTCATGGGCAGCATGGGGAACTCCTTGATGCGGATGAGCTTGTAGGCCTCCGTGTCCTCAACGTCAGGCACGAAGGAGGTAGCCTCTGCGCTGCGGACGAAAGCATCCTGACGAATTCTGCGGGCAAGACGGGTCTTGTTCTTACGGATCTGGCGTTCAATGTCGGAAACGGCCGCATCAATGGAGGCATACATGTCCGAGGTACTCTCGCTGGCGCGGAAATACACGTTGGAAGCATGAACGGTCAACTCCACCTTGTTGCGATTCTTCTCGACGGAAAAAGCGACAAAGGCTTCTGCGTCATCCCGGAAATAGCGCTCCAGCTTGGAGACTTTCTTCTCAGCATAAGCGTGGACACTCTCCGGCAGGGTGACTTTTTTCTCGTTGATCTGGAATTTCATATTGCGTCGCTCCTTTCAAGTGCTTTGAGAAACCTTTCGGCTTCCCTGTTCGTATTATACCACAAATTGCCGTATAATCAAGGTATTTTTTCAATTGCCGCACGGTTCTTTCGGAATCGTCCCGCCGCTGGTCGGTTTTGCACACGAAAGGGAAGGCGCGGAGACATAACGGTTAGATTGGGCGCCATCGCGTCTCTTCATTGGAAAGCGTCCCTGCGCTATCATGCGTCTCGTCGGTCTGCTTTGCGGTCAGGATCTCGGTAACGGCCTTGTAGAGCTGATTTGCCCGGTCCGGGAAGATTCTTGTGAGCTGTGCCGCGTGACGGGCCGTGGGGCAGGCGTATTCGATCGTGAGCAGGTTGCCGACCTCGGAGCCTAAATGCAGAACCGCCAAAGCCTCGCCGTTCGGCTGATTCACGACCTCGGTGTGGATGTAGCTGTTGCGGCGTATCTCGCGGTTGAAGCGCTCCGCCGCCTTCTCGGCCCGCTGCCGCACAGGCAGGGCAAGAGCGTTGTCTGTAACGGCTGCGATTTCACGGCCGTGGTCAGTGATGGATAGACCGTTTTCGTTCCCGGCCAGAAGCTTGGATTCCAACATCTGGGGAATGGCCTCCATCACCTGAAAATAGCTGATTCTGTCGTCCTGCATACAGAGCTCAAACAGCTTTTGCTCCGTCACCGGATAGAGAAGCCGCTCCGTCACAAAGAGAATCAGCTTTTTCACGTCCAGCATATCGTGGATGAATCCATGATGTGTCAAGTAACCGCCTCCTTTGGTGCGTCGCGTGGGTGCGTGCAATGGAATCCCGCTGCTTTTCCCCTATATTATACTCCAAATTGGCAGGAAATACAAGTGCGGAAACACACAATTCCCCCTGAACGGAAAAAACGCGGAGAAGAGGTTTCTGCCGGTTTTCTGGCGTTCGGACGTTTAGTCTCCTTCCCAAGATCAAATTCGGAGGTTTTCTTTCAAAAGAAACGAATATTTATTGACAAATGCAGTTTGGTGTGATAAATTGAAGTAAATTGATTTAAGAATGAGGTGAGTCGATGCTGTTTTTCAATCAGGACAGCCGTGGTCTCAGAGTCACGTATCCGGACCCGGCTTTTCCTGTCATTTGTCGGCTGGTCACTTTTTCCGGAATTGCGGACAACTGTCGGCAGACCTGCTGGCATGAGGACGTCGTACTGATTCAGAACTTGACCAAACCGCTTGTTTTCCGTGTTTATACCGACGACGTTGTACTCGAAGCCGGTGATATTCTGCTGGTCAACAGTGCGCAGCTCCATAGCTGCCGCAGCGACGATCCGGCAGGCTGCTTCCGTGCGTTCCTGTTTCATCCGGAGCTTCTTCGCGGACTGCTGGAGTCCGATCATCCGTTCTACCGGCGGATAGAAGATCGCGGCCTTCGGTTTGTGCGCTGGCCTGCCTGCAGCCGTCAGGCGCAGATCTTGCGTCCGCTGCTGGAGTGTGTGGACGAGCAAGGAACCGCCGATGCCGCGAGACGGCTGGAGATGATTTCGCTGGCCTGCCTGAGCGCGGCGTTTTTCTGTGATGCGCCCGCGTCCGTTTCCACTGCGACGCATCGGGAACGCCGGGATGAGGATGCAGTGCACGCAATGCTGGCTTGCCTCGTGCGGAGCTACGGGGAAAAGCTCTCGCTGGATCTTATCGCGGAGGAGGCCGGTGTGAGTCGGAGCAAATGCTGCAAGCTGTTCGGCGCCCTTGTCGGGACCACGCCGATGGATTATCTTTCCAGCCTCCGCCTTGGGATTGCGGCTTGGATGCTGAGTCATACCGACCTCTCCATTCGCGTCATTGCACAGCGCTGTGGGTTTCCCGAGCAGAGTTACTTTACTCGTCTGTTTAAGGCGCGCTACCACTGCACGCCGGGGCGGTGCCGAAAATCTGCCGACGAATCGAAGAAAACAGCGTAAACCGGCGCCGAGGCGTCGGGCCAGAATCAGCAACAGTCCCGCACGAACGGATTCATTCGTGCGGGACTGTTGCTGATTCTGACATTCAGCGAAGATCTTTGTCCGCTTTCTTTGCGGCTTTGGACTTCGCCTTGTCTTCCTTTGCCTTTGCAGCTGCTTCCTTGGCCTCGGCTGCGCGCTTGCTCTTCTCTGCCTCGGCGGTGTTGTTGGACATGACGGACCATTTCTGGAGCTCCATGCGGACCTGATCCTCGCCGGTCTCAATGACGATCTTCTCGTCCTTGACGTCCACGACCTTGCCCATGATGCCGCCGATGGTGGTAATCTTGTCACCCCGGTGGATCGAGTTGCGAAGCGCCTCCTGCTCCTTCTTCTTTTTGTTTTCCGGACGAATGATCATAAAGTAGAACACGCCAATAAAGAGGGCGAGAACAATGATCATTGTGGAGTTTCCTAACAGGCCGCCGGGGGTGGCGGAAGCGGCAGACATGATGAATCGCATAACTTGGGTACCTCCGTGTTCCTCTTGTTTTTCGACCATCCTGCCCCGGAGCTTGGGCATCAATCATCCTCGACAGGGCAGGTCAAGACAAATGTGCTTCGATATTATACATGGACGCTGTGCAGAATGCAAGCAGAAAATCAGATTTTTCGGCTGAGTTTTTCAGAATATTCCCGGCGGAAGGTCTCGAACCGACCGGCATCCAGCGCTTCCCGGATGCGCTCCATCAGCTTGTTGTAGAAATAGAGATTGTGCATGACTGCCAAGCGCAGAGCAAGGATCTCCTCCGCCTTGAACAGATGGTGAAGATAAGCGCGGGAATAACGGCGGCAAACGGGGCAGTCGCACGCGGAATCTATGGGGCCCTCGTCCAACTCGTATTTCGCGTTTTTGAGGTTGATCGCGCCCTCCCATGTAAACAGGCGTGCGTGGCGGGCGTTTCGCGCAGGCATCACGCAGTCAAAAAAGTCTATGCCGCGAGCAACCGCCTCGATGATGTTCGAGGGAGTTCCGACGCCCATCAGATACCGCGTCCGGTCGGCGGGGAAATACGGCTCCACGGCCTCAATGATCTCATACATGACCTCCGTCGGCTCACCCACGGCAAGGCCGCCAATGGCGTAGCCGGGAAGCGCAAGATCGGCAATCATTTTTGCGTGCTCAATCCGCAGATCCACGTAGGTTCCGCCCTGATTGATCCCCCAGAGCATCTGCTGGGGATTCACTGTGTCGGGGAGGGAATTGAGGCGGGCGTTCTCCGCCTTGCAGCGCAGGAGCCAGCGGTAGGTCCGCAGCATGGAGGCCTGCACATATGCACGTGGGGAAGGATTCTCCACACATTCATCGAAGGCCATGCAGACGTCGGAGCCGAGATTGGATTGGATCTGCATACTCTCCTCCGGCCCCATAAAAATCTTCCGCCCGTCGATGTGGGAGGCAAAATAGACACCCTCCTCCTTGATCTTCCGCAGTCCCGCAAGCGAAAAAACCTGAAATCCGCCCGAATCGGTCAGAATCGGCCCGTCCCACGTCATAAAGCGATGCAGGCCGCCGAGCTGCCGGATAAGCCGATCACCGGGCCGCAGATGGAGGTGATAGGTGTTGGAAAGCTCCACCTGACAGCCGATCCGCTTCAAATCCTCCGCGCTCAGACCGCCCTTAATGGCAGCTTGGGTACCGACGTTCATAAACACCGGGGTCTGAACCGTACCGTGCGCGCAGGTAAACACCCCGCGCCGCGCCTTTCCCTCGGTTTTCAGAAGTTCAAACATAGCGCCTCCTCAAACAATCAGCATTGCGTCGCCAAAGGAAAAGAACCGATAGCGCTCCGCAACGGCAGCCCTGTAAGCGCTCAAAACCCGCTCCCGACCTGCAAAGGCGGAGACGAGCATAATCAACGTACTTTCCGGCAAATGGAAGTTGGTAATCAAAGCGTCCATTGCCTTGAAGCGATAGCCGGGATAGATGAAAATATCGGTCCATCCGGCGCGCTCGGTAAAGGTCCCGTCCTCGGCGGCGAAGCTTTCGATCGTTCGGCAGGAGGTGGTTCCCACACAGATGATTCTTCCTCCGCTTGCCCGTGTCCGGTTGAGCAGCGCCGCGGTTTCTGCGGAGAGCATACAGAACTCCGCGTGCATGTGGTGGTCGGTAATCTCTTCTGCCTTGACCGGGCGGAAGGTGCCAAGACCAACGTGGAGCGTAACCCAGGCGAGGGAAACGCCCTTGCCTTCAATGGCCTGCAGCAGCTCCGGCGTAAAGTGCAGACCGGCGGTCGGGGCTGCGGCGGAACCGTTGACCTTGGAGTAAACCGTCTGGTAGCGCTCTTGATCCTGAAGCTCCTCCTTAATGTAGGGGGGAAGGGGCATCTTGCCGAGCTGCTCCAGAATTTCGAGGAAAATCCCCCGGTAGTGGAACTGCACCAGCTTATTTCCGTCCTCCTTCGCGCCGACGACGGTGGCAGTCAGAAGCCCCTCGCCAAAGCAGAGCTCCGCGCCAACGGGCGTTTTGCGTCCGGGCTTTGTCAGACACTCCCATGTGTCGTTTCCTGTGTCCTTCAGAAGCAGAACCTCTACGGCCCCGCCGGATGCTCGCTTTCCAAGCAGCCGCGCCGGCAGAACGCGGGAATTGTTCAGAACCAGACAGTCGCCGGGATGAAGATAGTCCAAAATATCGTGAAAATGCCGGTGCTCCAGAGAGCCGTCAGCGCGGTTTAACACCAGAAGCCGGGAGCTGTCTCGCTGAGAAAGCGGTGTCTGCGCAATCAGCTCCGGCGGAAGCTCATAGAAAAAATCATGCGTTCTCAAGGGAAAACCTTCTTTCATCGGATCACGGGATATCCGGTTGCATTGCCACCATCATACCATACCCGCCCTCGTTCGTCAACCGAAAAACGCATGTTGTACGCCCTGCCGCCGGCGGGTCTTTTTTAGTTCTGCATTCCTTTGTATGAAACGTATGCCGCATCAGGGGCCAGGTTACAGCCAAGAAGGTAGAGCGGCACACGCTCGGCAAGCTGATCGAGAAGCGAAAGCGTCTTCCGCATCGCTTGCGGATCTGCCGGACGGTAGACTTGCTGCAGAAGGGTGGCATACGCTTGGTTCATCTGGATTGGGTGAATCCAGTTCGTTTCCGCTCTTGTCAGAATGCACAGTGCTTTCAGAGGAACCGCAATATTTGATCCGCGCCGATGTTTGCCGTTGTAGGGCGTTCCATAGACCGTAACGCCGGTGTCTTCCATGTGCAAAAGGGGCTTATCATCATTCACCATCATCGCTCTCGGACCAAAACAATCCATCCATAATTTTGTGTGGGTGGATTTTCCGGTGCCGGATTTTGCCGTGAAAAGGTAACCAAGCCCATCCACTGCGACAACAGACCCGTGAAACAGGAGCGTGTCGTAGTTTGGCATTCGCTCCGCGATTTTTCTGTATACAGCCAGCTCCTCAAGATAGCTGTCAGGAAAACGCTGAGGCGGACGGTTTTGCAGCGCATTCTGGCGTGCGGCCTTCTCCCGCTCCAGCGTGATGTCTGCCTGCGTGATTATGATAAAAATCTCGGCGGGCTCAGATGTCAGATAATCCGCACAGAAGGTGTGCACATTTTCGTATATGGAGCTGATCGCAAAGACGGTATCTGCGATTCTATATTTTTTTGTAATCATTGGAACAAATGGCCCTCACAAATTTGAGTAAATCATTTCTTCTTATCAGTAAAACTCTGCCCCAGCGGTAAATCACACCTGCGGGATACAGAAGAGGACACCGATTCACAAAGGAAACGTTTTTTCGCAACTCGCTGACGCTTGGAAACATGGTCTTCAACAGGAAAGCAGGTTTTGACGTGCGGCGTAAGCTCCGATGGACGGAGTATTCTAAGGATCCGTAGGTCCCTGCCGCGAAGTAGTCCTGTAAAAGCGCTTCCTCCTCCGCTTCCAGTTCAGCACGTGCGGGCGAAGCAAAAACCTTCTGTGCCAATGTCCTGCGTACATGCTCGAAGTCAGAGATTTGAAGCAGGGTCATCTGCTTGTCAATGTATTCCCAATCCAATCGGTCCCCTTTGCTTTTCAGATAGAGATAGCAATCCATAAGCGAACGAATCCCCACGCCATTGCCGTGATAATGCTTCCATTCGTGTGCCATCATCAAAACGTAAAAGTCCTCGTCGGAAAGATGATAACCATAACGGTTGTCAGCATCCTTGCGCAGAAGGTGTGCAGGATCGGAATAGTAACGGAATAACGATTCGGTTTTTTTCTCAAAGAGCGCCGTGTGCATTTCAAAATTGTAAACAGGCGGCTTGAAATAGATATCATGCTTTGATTTTCCGAAAACTTTTGCCGTGTAGCCTCGGCGGAGCATGATTTCGTAGACGTCATTCTGCCTGCCTGCGTCGAAAAGCACGTCGCAATCTGCCATTTCGCGCATCCCGTTTTTGGGATACAGCTCCTTCATGACCGTACCCTTAAGCGGCAGATACCAGATGCCCTGCTGCTCAAACGTCTCGAAGATTGCGCTGCGTTCCAAGTCAAAGAGAATGCTTCTCCGAACAGCCTTCAAATAAGCACTGTGAAACTGCGGAGCCTGCACGTCGGCTGCATCCAGCGCGACGAAAGCTGCTCCGCAGACCGAATTCTTTTTTGCCAGCGCGTAAACCGCCTGCAGATCCATTTCCAGCACCGCGTCCCGCTCGGGTTGGAGGCTGTTTATGGCACAGGACAGGAGATAGATCAGCGATTGCTCTGCTTCTGTCATTCTTCGATCGCTCCAATTGTACGCAGCATATCGACGATGCGCATCACGTCCCGCGACACGGTTTCGCGGTCAACGCCCGAATAGGTTGCAAGAAGCTTGTCCACAATTGCGGCTTGCGTTGTATCGGTTTGCAGGCAATCAAGAATCAGCGCAGCTGTTTCGTTGTTCTTGACAATCCCGTGAAAGACGGAATCGCCTGTCGCCACAAGGTAATGTTCGCCCTTCGTTTCGTGCGTCATAAAATTCGGCTTGAGTTTCATTGTCTGTCGTGCTCCTTTATGTAAGATCAGCGTTTGAAATGCTTTCAGATGCAACGGCAGGACAGCCGAAGCCTCCTGCCGTTGTTTTGCGTGTTACTGAACGATCAGAAATCGCCGGAACCGTCGTCGTCTCCGCCGGTGTCGTAAATCGCGCCGCCGCTGGACGTAATGACGTCGTCGTCACCGAGATTCAGCAGCTCCATCAGAGGGGGAAAATAGGTTTTCATTGTTCTTGTCTCCTTG